>DASUTC010000064.1 GCA_036374795.1 Herpetosiphonaceae bacterium | reverse complement strand
TGGGTCACGAGCACAGCAGCCTGGGCGTCGTGGAGCACGAACTGAATGCGCTCGGCGGGATAGCTGGGATCGAGCGGGACGTAGCAGCCGCCGGCCTTGAGGATGCCGAGCAGCGCGACGAGGAGATCGAGCGAGCGGTGGAGGCAGACGCCAACGCGGACCTCGCCCTGCGGGCACCCGCCGACGCCGAGGCTGCGCAGATGATGCGCCAGTTGATTGGCGCGGGCGTTCAGCTCCGCATACGTCAGGTGCGCATCCTCAAAGACCACGGCGACCGCATCGGGCGTGCGCTGTGCCTGCGCCTCGATCAGGTGATGCACACAGCTTTGCGGGTAGTCCGCCGCCGTCGCGTTCCAATCCACCAGCAGCGTATGGCGCTCAGCCTCCGTCAGGAGCGGCAGCGCGGTGATCGCTTGGTTGGGATCGGCCACGATGCCCGCCAGTAGCATCTGAAAATGCTCCGCCAGCCGTTCGATCGTCGCCGCGTCGAACAGCTCCGTGTGGTAGCCGATCTGCCCGCGCAGCCCGTCGGGCGTCTCGCTCAGGGTCAGCGTCAGATCGAACTTGGCCGTCTGGCTCTCCACGGCCAGCGGCTCGAAGGTCAGATCGGGCAGGGCGATCGTCGTGCGCGGCGTGTTCTGGAAGATGAACATCACCTGAAACAGCGGCGTGCGGCTCAGGTCGCGCTCCGGCTGCACCGCCTCGACCAGCAGCTCGAAGGGCACATCCTGATGGGCGTACGCCGCCAGACAGACCGCGCGCACCCGCTCGAGCAGCGCCGCAAAGCTCGGATTGCCCGCCAGATCGGTTCGCAGCACCAGCGTGTTGACGAAGAAGCCGATCAAGCTCTCAAGCTCAGGCCGCACGCGCCCGGCGATCGGCGTGCCGATCGCGATGTCGGTCTGCCCGCTGTAGCGGTAGAGCAAGGTCTGGAGCGCCGCCAGCAGCGTCATGTAGAGCGTCGTGCCCGCCTGCTGGCTCAGCCGATGCAGCTCGGAAGTCAGCGCGGCAGGCACCAGGAAGCCGGTGTGCGCGCCGCGATCGGAGGGCGTAGCTGGGCGGGGCCGATCGGTGGGCAGATCGAGCGGGGCGAGATCGGCAAGCTGCTGCCGCCAGTAATCGAGTTGTTGCTCCAACACCGCGCCCTGAAGCCAGGCGCGCTGCCAGACGGCGTAGTCGGCGTATTGCAGCGGCAGCGGGGTGCCCACCGGTCCCAGCGCCACCGGATCGTGCTGGACAAAGCCCTGGTAGAGCGCGCTCAGCTCACGCAGCAGCACGCTCTGCGACCAGCCATCGAAGATGCTGTGGTGAATCACCAGCACCAGGATATGGTCGTGTGGCCCCTGCCGATAGAGCGTCGCGCGCAGCAGCGGCCCTCGGCGCAGATCGAACGGCTGCTGGATCGCGGCGCGCACGATCTGGACGAAGACCGCCTGAGATTCAGCCTCCA
>DASUTC010000063.1 GCA_036374795.1 Herpetosiphonaceae bacterium | reverse complement strand
GGGCTGTCGTAAGCACCGCGGTCGCAATCGCCCGCGTGATCCGCTCCCGAATCGCAGGCTCGCGCGCCCACAGCACGATCGTCGGCTGGGCAAAGCGCGCCCAGAAATACGACTGCAGCGTCCGTTGCTCGACCAGTCGTTCGAACTGCGCCAGGGTGAGGAGCGCATACTTGGCGCGCGCGGTTCGGCCGGCGAAGGGCGCCTCGATGTAGTAAACGTTCGGCGGCAGCAGCCGATTGAAGATGCGCATGAGGGGACCGGGGTGGATCTCCTCGTAGCTGTCCGCCAGCAGATACAGGTCGACGATGCTCCCGAGGTCGTCGCCAGTGCGCAGACAGCTGCCGTAGAACAGCACCGCGACGATCCCCGGGCCGTGCCGCCGCCTCGCCGCTTCCGCCACCGCGACGATCGCTGGCCCGGCCGGCGCGGTGTTTTCCGCAGCGATCAGTTGGATCAAAGCCGGCGGCAGGGGTTCCACGAGCTCACAGCCTGACGAATTGTGCGTGATCGGCTGCCGTGATCACGACGGGCTGGTCGGGTAACGGATGGAATGTCTCACCATCCACGGTGAACGGGGCATCGAGACGTACGGCGATCCGCCATGCGCCCTGACTGTGGTAGACATTGGAGGGCAGCGCCTCACGGCGCCACCCATAGAGCACTTTCGGGGTCGATCGCAGCAGATGCTCGGGCGGATAGGTGACGCTGGTGTAGCGAATCGGCTGCGCGTCGTAGTTCCAGAACGGCTTGGATCCGAGGATCAGGCGATGCAGCGTGGTGGCGAGAACCAGGAGCCGCTCGGTCCGCTTCTCATCGCCGCCATCGAGCGCTACCCCGATATCGTGCCCGCGCAGAACGCCAGTGCCGCGTCTGCCCAGAACGCCGCCCAAGAGCAGACCCGCGAGCGTTATCCCCATGCCTAAATCGCCCTTGAGCCCGCGCGCGTAGACCTGACGGCAGCAGAGGTCGATCGCATCGGGGATCGCCCCGGCGCCGAACATCATGCCGCGCTGCGCAACCCCGCCTTGGATCTTCTCGATGCGCAGGATCGGGCGCTCTACCGCGTGATCGGCAAG
>DASUTC010000062.1 GCA_036374795.1 Herpetosiphonaceae bacterium | reverse complement strand
CTTGTGCTGCGGGTCTATCGCTCGCTGCTGGCGGGGCGGCATGTCGTGCTCAGCGGCCCGCCCGGCACCGGCAAGACCGAACTGGCGAAGCGCCTGCCGATGATCCTGTGGCGGGAAGAGCCGCGCACTGTGCAGCGCCTCGCGACCGGCCTCGATCAGCCGCCGGTGGTGGAGATCACGCTTGAGCGCCACGGCTACAAGCCGATTGTCGTCACGGCGACCGAGGACTGGGGCGTTCGCGATGTGGTCGGCGGGATCGCGCCCCGGCTGAGCGATCAGACCAATGGCTTGAGCTACGATATTCAGCACGGCCATCTCACGCGGGTGATCCTGCAACACTTCGACGGCACCGACGACGGTCATACCTTGCCCCAGGATGTGCGGCGGCTGCAACGGCGCGAGTACCAGGCGGCAGACGACAAAGACCGACGCTACCGGGGTGCCTGGCTGGTCATTGATGAGTTCACTCGCGCGCCGGTGGACGCCGCCTTCGGCAGCCTGCTTACCACGCTCGGCAGCCAGGATGGCGCGGTGCTCAGCGTGCCCGCTGGTGATTTTAGCGAGGTGCCGGTGCCGCTGCCGCGTGACTTTCGGATCATCGGCACGCTCAACTCGTTCGATCGACACTTTCTCAACCAGATGAGCGAGGCGATGAAGCGCCGCTTCGACTTCATCGACGTGCCGCCGCCGGGGCCGCACCTCGCCGACTTTGAGCAGGGCAGCGCGGTGCTCAAGGCGCTGCGCACGCTGCACCGCAACGGCTTCGCGGCGATCGTCGAGGTGCCAGGGCCGCAGCGGGTGAGCTGGCCCGGCGTGATCGAGATCGAGGTAGTGCCGGACGCCGATGGCGTTGCGCGCTACCGGCTGGGCGCGCTCGATCCCGCTGCTGCTGCCGCGCTTGAGTCATTCTGGCGCATCTTTGCGGCGATCCGTGTCTTCCGGCAGCTCGGCACAGCCCAGGCGATTGCCGTCTATACCAACCTCTTCACCGGCGTGCTGGTCGGGATGTCCTGGCCGGAGGCGCTCGATACCGCGCTGGCCGACTCGCTGGCCGATCAACTGCAAGTCCTCACGCGGGATGAGCAGCGCATGCTTGAGATGTATCTGGAGTATACCCAGGATGCCGCGCTCTTTGCCCGCGAAGTGGGGCGCATTCTGGAGCAGGTGCCGCAGGGCCGCCGTCCGTCATTGTTGTACGCGCTGCGTGAGGCGGAGCAGCTCCGTAGCGGCACCAGCACGATCACGACTCGCGCCGAGCATACGCTCAGCGCTGACGAACTGCGCCGGGTCTTTGGCCTGGATCAGGCGCTCGTCCTGCCGTCGCCGAGCGTCTTCCGCCGTCGGCTGCACGATCTGATCAATGAGCGCGGCCTGTAGGAGCTGGACATAACGAAGTATTTGCCGTATCGCGGGCGTACACTGGAGATCGATGGAACGTCATGGCTGAGCCAACACCTGAGGAGCGCAACGCCTTTCTGTGGATGCAGGGCCGCATGGTCGAGCTGCTGCTGCGCCACGATGCCCGGCGGTTTGCCACGACCTTCGATACGCGCACCGGCGACGAGGAGCAGCTTGACGATCCCCGGCTGCGCCGCTATCGCGTGCTGGCGGTGCTCTTCTACCTCCGCGACGATCTCTTCGACGGGATTATTCCCCGCATCAAACGTCGGCTGAGCTTTGTCGCGCCGCGCGAGGTGGGCATTGAGGAACTGCCGCCGCGCGGGCGGATTGACTGGAGCCGCACGATGACCGCCTCGTGGCGCGAGCGACCGGGCGAGCTGCCGCTGGAGGTGCATACCCGCCAGCGCCGCCGTCACTTTGCCACGCCCGAAAACCTGCTGACCGTGGCGACGCTAATCGGGTACCGCAGCGCCGCGCAGAAGCTGCTCGAGGCCGAGAGCGCCCGCGATAGCGCGCAGGCGATCCGCCATCCGCTCCACGAGATCATCGACGGCTGCACCCGCGAGCTGGTCTTTCCGCAGTTCGCCGGTCTCGTCTCCGAGGCGACACGGATCGTCACGGGCAGCGCAGGCCGGACGGTTGCCGATCTGGAGCGTGCCGTGGCCGATAACCTGCTGCCGGGCCGCAACAGCGCCTACGACGATCTGCTGGACTGGCGACGTAAGCTCGAACGGCTGCGGCTACTGGAGCGCACGGCAGTGCAGGAGGTGCAGCCGATGCTCGGTGCCGATCCGGCCCGTGACAATTACCTCTACCAGCTCTGGCTCTTCTACGAGCTGGGCGATCTGCTCCAGCGTGAGCGGCGGCTCACGAGCTGGGATCAGCACCGAATGGTCATCACTTGGCGCTGGGGTGCAGACGCTGAGCCGTGTGAGTACTGCCTTCAGCACGATCAGGCGATCCCAGGAAGCACGGTGCTGTGGCCGAGCGCGCCCGGCGTGCGGCCTGATTTCTACATCGCCCGCACCGATCAGCAGATCGTCGGTGATGGTCCGTCCAGCCGTGTGATCTGGCGCGAGCCCGGCTTCGTGCTCGACGCCAAGTACTACCGGCCACGCGACAGCGCCAAGACCCCGGCCAGCCCGATCAAGCGCATGATCGCCGACCTGCAACTGACGGGCGAGCGGCACGGTGCCTTGCTCTTTGCGTTTCATGGCGGGCCGCTGGATGCGCTCGCCTCGGATGAAGCGCCCGGCTCAACCACGCCGTCCAGCCATGAAGTTGCTCCCGATCCTGCTCTGGCCCAGTACGCTCAGCCTGATATTCGTATCCACAACTGGCGTGCAAGCCCGCGTATCTCCGGGGATCTCGGCGATCTTGAGCGTACCCTGCGCCGCGTGCTCGATCGAGTTCATGCCGCGCTCAAGCAGCGCATCGAGGTCCGCTGTCGCGGCGTCTTTCTCGACAGCCTCAGCGCGAACGCCCATCAGCAGCTCGCTACAGCAGCGCAGCTTGTGCTCCGCGATGGCGCTGCGGTGGATGTCCCGCTCGACGATCTGCTGCTGTGTCCCAAGCCGCACGTTGCCCCCTGGCGCGTCGATCTGGTCCGTCTCTCGCATGACTGCTGCCAAAATGCGGTGGTGTGCCACATCAAGGGCCAGCCGAATGTCGAAAAGCCGCAGCGGCTCACGGCGCTGGAACAGATTGCGGAGGCGATTCGCGGCGCGGCGACCGGCGAGGACGATGATGCGGTGATCGAGGCGGCCAATCAGCAGGTGCTGGCAATTACCCAGCGCTACGCGCAATTGATCCAGCCCGATCTCGCGCACTATGAGCGCTGGGTGCGGGATAGGCTGGAGGTCGGTAGCCTGTTTGATACAACGCCGCTCTTGACGGCAACAGAGCGTGAAACGCTGGCGCTGGCGCGCTTTCTCTGGGAGCAGATCGATGCGAGTAAGGCGTCCAACTACGCCGGCCCGACGCTGCTCTTCACCGGCGCGCTGGAAGCGCTGACGCGGGCGACGATCTACCGGCGCTGCCCCACGCTGCGCAAGCCGAACGGCGAGGCATTGATGAGATCCCTGGGAGCGCTGGGCAATAGCTCACAGTACCCCGCGACGTGGCGCATGCTCTACGGATCGATTGTGGACGGCGGCTACTGGAACGAACGATTCGATCCGTCATCGCGCTATCCGCTCCGCACCTGGATCGACCGCCTACGCACGATCGTCGATATTCGCAACCAGGCGGCGCATGCAGCCCGCGTCGATCGCGATCAGTTCAACCAGATCGTCGTCGCGATCTTCGGTAGCTCGCGAACCGGCATTGGCCTGCTGAGCGGGCTACTGCTGGCCTGGACTGAGCCAGTAGGTCGTTGATGGAGTCTGTTGCTGGTTACTGAGGAAGTAGAGCACTGCGGTGCCGCACTCCATCCCATCCCTCTCGGCACGCCCTGCCCAATCGCTGATCCGGACTTCGTCCAGGGCATCTGTACCACGACCTCCGCACCACGCAGTTCCTGTCATCCCTCGCTCGATGTGTGACCATCCGGCGTCCGGCCAGCCACTTCCCCTGATCCGTTATTGACACCGGACTCCCCCTGGTATAGACTATTTGAAACAAATTTGCTCCTGGCGGTGGTATCAGCACCCCAGGAGCGTGGCAACCGGCGGTACTGGCCCACCGATTGCGAGCAGCAGTATAGCATGCTCGTGTGCGCTTCGGTCCGCCTTCGGGCGGCTTTTTGTTGCTTGAAGGTGCATCAGGACGGATGCGAGCATGCGCACCCCCTACCGGCTGCTCCTGTGCGCCACCGCCCAACGCGGCTCATCCCCCCAGGCCGCAGCGAGGGCAAACCATGGAGTATCACCCAGGACGGCTGATCATCTCTTCCGAGGACGTAGCGCGCCTCTTTGCCGCTGCGTGGCGGGCGTGGCGTTCGTTGCATCGTCGGCTTTCTTCGATTCGGCGTGTCGCGCCGCCGATCCCCGCCCGCTTTGGGTATTACCGTCGGCTCTATGCCGAGATGACCAGCCGCGAACTCATCGCAGCACGCGCATTGTTGGAGCAGGGGCAGATCCGCGCCGCTGGTGCGCTGGCCGGGGTTGCGCTGGAGCTGCATCTCAAGCATATCGCCGCCGCGCATCAGGTGAGCGTGCGCCAGCGCGCGACGATCGTCCAGGTGCAGGAAGCGCTGCGGGCGGCGGGCGTGCTGCACGTGCAGCACGGGAAGCTGCTCAAGCGGTTGACCAGGATGCGCAACCAGTGCGTGCATGCACGGCCCGAGCCGCCGAGCCGGGCGCTGGTTGAGCGCTTGATCGCGGGTGTGGAGGAGCTACGGCACACCTTGCGCTAAGCAGCCGACGAGGATCGTGCGGGGCATGCGCGAACCAGCGCCCCGGCACCAGCGCAAACGTCACGCGCTGGACGAGCGTGGTAAGGATGCGATGGGTATAATAGGCGGTGGCTTCCTGTGGCGAGGTCGGTGCATAACCATTCGTAGGTGAGCAGTATGCCCGTGATCCTGATCGCGTATGCGCTCTTTGGCGTTGGCATGATTGTCGTGCTGAACATGGACATTCAGCGTGATTACCACGCGCGTACCGTCACGCTCGGCCTCTTCCTCGTTGGTATCTTTATTCGCTGTGCCCTCGTGATGACGTTGCTGTTTATGCTTCAAGTCGGGATCACAGCTATCGTGGTAGGACCATAACCATGCACGTCCCCTTATTACGCCCTGTCCGCAGCGCATCACTCCTTGTGGGCGTCTTCATTATCCTGGCTTCGCTCGCGCGCTGGGGCGGGACCGCGCACCCTGGACCGCGCTTCGTCGTAGGGGTGATGGTCTTTACCAGCCTCGTGCTCAGCTTTATGGCACTCATTGCCTGGCTCTACCGAGACATGTCAGCTCCTGCGACGCGCCCGCGCCCTGCCATCCTCCATCGCACCATGAGCGCCCTCTCGCTGAGTAGTTGTGCCATGTTCGCCATCGGATTTTATTGGGACGAGATCTGGCACCGCCGCTTTGGTGGATTTGGGAATGACTTTCTCTGGCCGCCGCATATGCTGATTTACAGCAGCATGCTGCTCTTCGCGCTGTTCGCGGTTGGTGGGATCATGTTCACCCTGCGCGGACACGGATCGATCCGCGAGCGGCTTCGTTCGGAACCCTACATTGGGCTCCTCGGTTTGGTGAGTGC
>DASUTC010000061.1 GCA_036374795.1 Herpetosiphonaceae bacterium | reverse complement strand
TCGCGCTCCTGCCGGAGCTGTTCATTCTCGCGCCGCAGGCGCACCAGCTCGTCATCACAAGGATGTCCAGGACCAGGAAAGGCACGTTCACCATCAGCCGAAAACTCGCGAATCCACCGACGGAGGGTCTGGGCATCAATGGTGCCCGCCGCAAGCGCGCGGCGGAGACGGCGGGCCTCCGCGAGGTGCCGTGCGTCCTGAGCGCCGAGGTGGATTGGCTCTCAATCAAGCAGAACCAGCTCATCACCAACGGCTTTCACCAATCCCTGACGCACTTGGAGCTGGCCCAGACGATCGAGCTGCTGTGGCTGGGCCACCAGATTGCGGCGTTTGAAGCCGACGCTGACGAGGATGGCACGCAGACGGCGGCGCTCGTTGCGGCGGCGAGCAGCCCCGCCCGGCAGATCGCGGTGCTGCGCGACCGGCTCTGTGCGGTTTCGGGTTTTCCAAGCCGCGAGGCGTACCTGGGAAGTGGTGCGCATGTGCGCGTCCCCTGGACGACGGTCTTGCAGGCGATCGGGCTGGCGCACATGACCCCGGACCAGCGGAAGCGCCTGCTGAGCCTCCTGGATCTCTCGCTGGAAGCCCAGGAGGCGCTGGCCGGTGTCGACGTGAGCCAGCGGACCTTGCGCGATCTCGCGCAGCGCCCACCGGATGAGCAGCGTGCGCTCATCACGCAGGTGCAGGATCACGCTGATGTCGGCGCGGCGCTGCGGGCGGCACTGACCGCACCGCTGGTGGCCGACGATGACCCACCGCGGACAGGTGACTGGTCGCCGGACACGTTCGCCCACGCCCTGGATGCTCCAACCACCAACGACTCAACCGGCCATGCCACGCTGGATCGCGCGGACGATCGCGCTGATGCAGCGCTGCCGCTCGATGGGGATGCCGATCAGCGATCGACCGTTGTTCCTGATCCGACGCTGGCGATGCCGTTTTCAACCGGACCCGGCCAGCGGCTGACCTCGGAGCGAGGCGGCATTGGCCGGGGATCCACGCCGCCGCCCGGCCTGCATATTGGACTGAAGATCACGCCTTGCAGCTCTCCGGCGCGTTCGAGGCAGCCCTCAAGGTGGTGGATGGTGTCGGACCGAGCTAGCTGACCCTGCACCACACCATCGATCTTGATTCCACTTAACAGCCATATCCTTCTCCGACATCAAATGCTTCTTGTCTGTATGTTTCGTGGAATCCTTCATGATCGATTCGTCTGGTAGCGTGTTGCTCACGCTGTGGGGCTGGAGCCCCTTCGCGGTTCACTGAAGACGGTTCACCGACCGCGTCGGTCGCCTCTGTATGACTTTCTCACATCGACACCGCCACGGCTTCAGCACCTCGTGTCTGGTGGTAGCATTCGGTGGTACACTCGCTTCACCCCCAGCGGGTGGAAGTGAGGTCGGCGATGGAAGAACAGTGGATTGCGGATCGCGCCG
>DASUTC010000060.1 GCA_036374795.1 Herpetosiphonaceae bacterium | reverse complement strand
CGCGAAAGTCGAGTGTAACGGAATGATAGGGCACAGCTACTTCTCGCTGCTGTGCAATATCCCATCCAATCAGCCATTCTTCCGGGCGATCAACGTGAAAGAGCGAGTGACGGCTAAAATGGATCTTGTGCAGGTCAATGGTCTGAAACTGTGTTTTGACCTCGCTATAGCTTGCGATCATCCGCTTCTGACGAATATTTTCGGCGCAATACAATTCGATCGACTCCATAGCCGCCGAAGTCAAAGCTGCTATGAGCGATGTTCCTTTACCGCTTGATTGTGTCAGGCTATAGCTATTCGGACGGATGGCGACGGTGACGGGGATTCCTGCGCGATCTAATCCTGTGATATTGCCCAGTCGCGTCAGCCCGATCGAGGGAAAATGAGGCTTGATTTTGTCTAACGTTTCTTCTGGAAGCAGCGTGCGGTCAGAATTGCCGTGCGTATAGCGTTTGTGCAGCGCGTAGGAATAGTCTCGGTAGCGAATTGCCAGATCAGGAGTGCTGCCTATCTCTGCCATTAGGTAGTACCTCAACGAAAAGCGCAGCTATTAACAAGCATCGGGGAAATGTTCCGCCCACGGCGGATCACGTATCTCTACCAGCGTAGAATCTGGAGGAATAGTGCGCCAATGGCTCGTCGGCATAAGCGTGGCTATACGTATCTGGAAGCTGGCTGCGCGAGAGAATCGCAGCCAGCTTCCACGTACCGCGAACCTTTGTCAGAATGGCTTAGACACAGGCCGCACCGGCGGCACCAGCGCCGACGGCTGCACCAGCGGCAGCGCCACCAGCCCCAACCCAGGATGCAGCACCGGCAGTAGCCAGATCGTCGAGCTGATCGTCGGTGAAGTCGGCGATGCCCTTCTCGTTTTGCAGGACACTCCGCATCTCATCCGGCGTGAAGTCGTACCCGGCGTCTTTCGCCGCCTGCAAAACTGTATCGGCGGATTTCAAATCCATGAACTGCTGACGAAACGAGGAATCGTTGACGAGCTGGGTGAGGAACTGCTCCGCGCTTGATACCGACATCGGCCACCTCCTGCGTAGTACCTTACGAATACGTTATCCTACCTACCAGCCCTGCTGGACATATACTGCCGCTACCGGATCAACATGTCTGCACGGATGGTGGGCACGAACGTTTAAACTGCCTGCACCGGCGAGCAGGCAAGGATGATGCAGATCAGAGAGCGTTCGGAATGAGTTCAGGCGAGTCGCTCTGGCATCCATTCGCGTCCTTCTAAGTCGATCGCTACATGGAATTGGTAAACTACGGTCCACGACGTTTCAGTAAGGGAAGCCTGGCAGGCAAGATGAATAGTTCGATCGCCATCTATGGCTATGGTGATTGGAAGCAAAAACGTACATGGATTATGGGGGGTAATACCAGCCATGAACTCGTATTTCAACGCCGATGAGTTCTGCTGGATGGTACTGGCGCATTGTATCACACAACGTAATAGAGTCAAACAAGCGCATGGTGTATTAAAGTCGGCATCGAGCAGCCAAAGGGTCCGTCACAGATACTATGCTATGGACTGAAGCTGGAATTTGTCGTATCGTCGTCGCTTGCACGCATGGATAAGGTGCGTGCTATAATCTGCCGCACTGATGCCGGGTAACGTCAGTGCATGGCGTGAGTCATCACGTAGAGTGTGGAGTACTATTATGGGGCGAGCGGCGCGTAGGTCAATCGACAAGCCAGATCGCGAACCTATATTGCCAACGCCGTTGGCAGAGCAGCTTGAGACGATCGTCGGCGAAGTTCTCGGCGATGAGCCGCTGGCACAGCCGGAGCCTGCTTTCGTCGGCGAGCAGGATGCACAGCGGCGGATCGTTGTCACCGGCATCGGGGTGGTATCGCCGATCGGCAATACGCTCGATGCGTTCTGGGAGTCGCTTTCTAAAGGGCGATCGGGTGTTGGATACAACGACCTCGTGCCGAACTATCGCGACTATCCCTGCCATACGGCGGGCCTCGTCCGCGATTTCGATCCGCGCGCGTTCATGGATATCAAAGAGGCGCGGCGCATGTCGCGCACATCGCACTATGCGGTGGCGGCAGGCCGCATGGCGCTAGCCGACTCCGGCCTGGAGATTCATGCCGCCAATGCCGACGAGATCGGCGTGGTACTGGGCTGCGGCTCGACCGCGCTCCCTGAAACCGAGCAGACGCTCCGGCTGATGGTCGCCAAAGGCGGCTCCAAGGTCAGCCCGTTCTATATCACCTCGGCGCTGCCGAATATGCCCGCCTGCCAGCTGAGCATTCAGCTCGGCCTGCGCGGCTACAACTCGACGATCTCCACGGCCTGTGCCGCGTCTGCTCAGGCGATCGGCGAGGCGGCGGAGGTGCTGCTGCGGGGCGATGCCGAGGTGGTGCTGGCGGGCGGTGCCGAAGCGCCGATCTGCGAGCTGACGCTGGCATCGTTTTGCGCGCTGCGTGCGCTGTCCACGCACAACGAGGACCCTTCGCGCGCCTCGCGTCCCTTCGATGCCACGCGCGCCGGATTCGTCCCCGCCGAAGGCTCGGCGGTGCTGGTGCTCGAAACGCTGGCGCACGCCAAGGCGCGCGGCGCGCGCATCTATGCCGAGCTCTTGGGCTATGGCGTGAGCAGCGACGCCTACCACGTCACCGCGCCCGATCCGGTCGGCGACGGCGCGGCCAGAGCGATGATCCGCGCGCTACGTCGCGCCAAGGTCACGCCGCAGCAGATCGATTATATCAACGCTCATGCCACCTCGACGCCAGCCGGTGATCTCTCGGAGACGCTGGCGATCAAAAAGGTCTTCGGCGAGTATGCCTCGACCCTCGCGATCTCATCCACGAAATCGATGACCGGCCATCTGACCGGGGCGGCGGGCGCGCTGGAGGCGGCGGCGACGATCATGGCGTTGAAGCATGGCCTGATCCCGCCGACGATCAACTACGAAGAGCCTGATCCCGAATGCGATCTTGATTACGTGCCAAATGTTGCGCGCAAAGCGGAGCTTCAGATCGCGCTGTCGAACTCGTTTGGCTTTGGCGGCCAGAATGCCACGCTGGTCTTCAAGAAGTATCAGGATCAGCGGCTGTCACCTGCGGAGCTAGCGATCGAGGCCGAGCTTGAAGGACGGCTGGACGAGCAGTAAACCAGAACCAAGAACCAAGCACCGAGAACCAAGCAAAGAACCGGGTGCCATGCGGGTACCCGGCATGGGTGCCCGGCGCACAGAGAACAAATCGGGAACCAAGAATTTGAAACTTGGAACTTGAAACTCGAAAAGAAAGACCAATGCAGCAACAAGATTCCAATGCATGCTTTGTCTGTGGGAAGCAAAATCCGCACGGGCTGAAGCTGGACTTCTATGAGATCGATGGGCGGGTGGAGACGGAGTTCGTGCCGCAGCCCGAACATCAGGGCTGGCCCGGCTATGTCCACGGCGGCATTTTGTTCACGGTGCTCGACGAGACGATCGGGCGGGTCGGCTTTACCGTCGGCGCGTGGGCCATGAGCGGACGGGTCGAGATTCGCTATCGCGAGCCTGCGCCGATCGACCAGCCGTTGCGCGTGGTCGGTACGCTGGTCCGCGATCGTGGGCGGGCGCTGGAGTTGCAAGGCTTTGCGCAGTTGCGCGATGGAACGGTCGTCGCCGAGGCGACCGGGCTGTACATGCGGGTGCCCGACGCGCTGCGCCAGACGCTCGAACAGCAGATCGCCGAAGGTTTTTAGTCAACGCTATGAGTCTGGTAGGAATCATCGCCAATCCGGCATCGGGCAAGGACATTCGGCGGGTCGTCGCGCGCGGCATGACGGTGCCCGACCACGAGAAGATTAATATCGTGCGTCGCATTCTGATTGGGCTGTCGGCGCTTGGCGTCGAGGCGGTGCGCTGGATGCCCGACGCCGCCGATCTGGTCGGTCGTGCCGTCGATGGGCTGCATCTTCAGGGCGATCTGCGGGCGCTCGACCTGCCGATCAGTGACTCGCCTGACGATACGACACGCGCGGCTGAGGCGCTGCGTGAGCGCGGCGCTGCCTGTATCGTGGTGCTCGGCGGCGACGGCACCTGCCGTGCGGCAGCCAAGGGCGCTGGCGACACGCCGCTGGTGCCCGTCTCGACAGGCACCAACAATGCGTTTCCGCAGTTCGTGGAGGGCACTCTGGCCGGACTGGCGGCGGCGGTCGTTGCGCGCGGCGCGGGGGCGGAGGCGATCACGCAAGCGCCGTGTCTGCGGATTTTGCGCGAAGACGTGCCGATCGACCTCGCGCTGATCGATGTTGTCAGCTTTGAGGGCATGGTCGGGGCGCGGGCTGTGTGGCAGATGGAGCGGGTGCGGCAGCTTGTCAGCGCCCGTCACACGCCCGGCACGATCGGCCTCTCGGCAATCGCTGGCTACCTTGGGTTGCAGCCGCCAGCGCCCGATCTGGGCCTGATGGTGATGCTGGGCGCTGGCGAGCGCCGGGTGATCGCCCCGACCGCGCCGGGGGTGGTCGAGCAGATCGCCATCAGGGCGCATCGCTGGCTGCACGACGGCGATCTGGTGCGCATCGAGCAGACGCCGTGTGTGCTGGCGCTGGACGGCGAGCGCGATCTTATCGTGCGCAGCGGCATGCTGATCGACGTGCGGTTTGAGCGGCACGGCCCGCATCTGGTGCAGATCCAGCGTGCGCTAGAGCTGGGCGTGCAGCACGGCCTGTTCGATCCTGATCGGGCGGCGGGAGCGTTGGGCGAGGGACTGTCCGGCGTGTAGCGGCCAGCGATGCGGCGGGACCCGTCGGCTGGGGCGTATTGCGATACGCCCCAGTGTACAGCACGCCGTGCCCCGACGGGAAACGATCGGTCAACGTGTTTCGTCGTCAGCCCTGATAAAAGATCCGGTAGATCCGCCCGCCTGCGTCGTCGCTGACCATTAGCGAGCCATCCGGCGCGACGATCACATCCACGGGCCGCCCCCAGCTCTCGCCGTTCGCCTCAAGCCAGCCGCTAGCGAAATCCTGCACCTCGCCGGGCTTGCCCGCCGCGTCTACCGCAATCCGCACAACTTTATAGCCGGTCGGCTCGCTGCGATTCCACGAGCCGTGGAAGGCGACGAAGAGATTGCCCTGGTAGTCGGCGGGAAACATCTGTCCGTCGTAGAAGCGCAGGCCAAGCGGCGCGGAGTGCGCCTGCATCTCCACAATGGGCGGCGCTGCGCCTTCGCAGCCGCCCTGATCGCCGAAATCGGGATCGACCAGCCGCCCGGCGTGGCAGCGCGGCCAGCCAAAATCGGCACCGTCGGCCAGCACGTTGATCGTTTCGGGCGGCAGATCGTCGCCGAGCATATCGCGGCCATTGTTGGTGGCCCAGATTTCGTCGGTGCCGGGCCGCGTTACCAGCCCGACCGCGTTGCGCAGGCCCCTGGTGTAGAGCCGACCGTTTGAGCCGTCGGCCTCATACTGCCATACTGCGGCGCGCAGCGTCGATTGCTCGTTGCAGACGTTGCATGACGAGCCGATCGACACGTACATGTTGCCATCCTGCCCGAAGATGACGGTGCGCGTGCCGTGGCCGCGTGTCGGCAGATCCGGCACGAGGATGATTTTATCGCCCCAGCCATCGCCCGCGCGCTCGAACTTCACGATCTGGTTCGTCTCGCCGACGTACAGCTCGCGCTCGTGGAAGGTAATGCCGTGCGGTCGGTTCAGCCCGCTCACGACGATCTGCCGCTCGTCGGCCACGCCGTCGCCGTTCGCGTCGGGCAGCGCCAGCACTCGCCCGCCACTCTGATCGGTCACGTGGAGCACGCCTTCGGGGCTGTAGGCCATGAAGCGGGGATGGCCCAGGTCTTCGGCATAGACCGAGATCCCGAAGCCGGGGGGCAGCGTCACCGGCTGCGGCGGCGCGACGACCTGCGTCGCGGCTGGTGGCGGGGTTGTCTCGCTTGCCGCCGTGGGCGTGGCGCTGATCTCTGTAGTCGCGGTAGTCGTCTCTGTGGTCGCTGCGGCTGACGGAGTTGGGCTGCTCGTCGTGGTTGCTTCCGGCTGCGTGGTAGCCGTCGCTGCGGCAAGCGGGATGCTGGTCGGGGCGGCTGGCTCGTCGGCTAGCTCGCGCGGCGTCGACGAGCCGATCGAGCAGCCGACGAGCACGAGCGCCAGACAGAGCGTGAGCATGCGTACTTTCATCGTCGTCTCCTTCTGCGATTACTTTGATTGTACGCATGTTTGGGGTTGTCTACACGACTCCTGCGATAATCGCTCCATGAACTATGACGAGGAAAGCGATACGCTGTATGTGTCGTTCGCTCCTGGCGAGGCCGCTACCGGTATTGAATTGAATCAGCATATCTTGCTCCGTATCAAAAAGCAGGAGCGCCGCGCTACTGGCCTGACGCTCTTCGATTATTCGGTATTAGCCCAACAGACTGATATTGGTCCTCGCAGCTTTTCACTGACTGGCCTGGCTGAGCTATCGCCGGAGCTACGCGCGCTGGTCATTGAAATTTTACGCGCCGAACCTGTCCGTACGATCCTCGCTCTGTCGGTCGATTGGCCGTCTCCCCTGGAGATCATACCGATCACCTCGCTCCAGCCGATAGCTATGTTCAAAAGTGCCGCCTAACCTATCGGCGAACCAGGCATTCCATCCAACTGCTTCCATCAATGACGATCTTCATCGCCTTTTTTTCCGTATTTTCGTACAGCTTCCATGTATCGTCTGCAAAGGCATGGTCGGGCTTCGCCTGCGGGCACAAGGATTGCGGCGACGGTGGAGGCACCCATCACGATGATTGCGATATGGTACGATGAAGCCCGTGAGGTGAGCGTATGGCAGCGAAAACACACGCGACAATCGAAGATCTCTACCGCGTTTCTGAACATGGCAAAGCTGAGCTTGTCAACGGAGAGCTGGTGCCTATGTCGCCGACGGGCTTCCTTCCAAACTACGCCGCCAGAGAAATCTACGTCAGTCTGCGGGAGGATGCTCGTCGTACA
>DASUTC010000059.1 GCA_036374795.1 Herpetosiphonaceae bacterium | reverse complement strand
CCCGCCAGCAGCGTGTCCACCGCCGACGGCGAGACGCTGCGTAATCCGTTCACGCTGCCGCTGAACGTCCACCTGACCGGCACCGTCAACGTGGATGAGTCGACCTTCGGGCTGTCGGATAAGCTGCTGGATCGGGCCAATGTGATCGAGCTGACTGATGTCGATCTGCAAGCGTTCCGCCGCAGCTACCGCGAGCCGATCGATGCAACAGCCTGGCAGGTAATCGAGCAGGTCGAGGCGATCATGCAGGCGGCGGGACAGCCTTTCGGCTACCGGACGATCGCCGAGGTGCTGCGCTATATCGCCACCGCGCGCGGCGTGCTGCCGGTCGACGCGGCGATCGATCTGCAACTCAAGCAGAAAGTGCTGCCGAAGCTGCGGGGCGAGGATACGCCACGGCTGCGGCGCGCGCTGAGCCAGCTCTACGAGCTCTTCGCGGGTACTGTGCCCGAAGCGCGCCGCGACGTACCGCAGGATGCGCCCTTTCCCGAGTCGGCGGCCAAGGTGCGGCGCATGCTGGAGCGGCTCGACCAGGAGGGCTTTACCGATTTCTACGGGTAGTAAACGAATGTGCCGTCCATCGCTTGATGGGCGGCGCACGCAACGTACAGATGTATTGCTAGAAAACAATGAATTTATACATGTTCCCTACTTTGTTAACCCGAAATCTCCCTTTGATGTTCACCCAACCACCATCTACCGTATGTATTCCATTCTTCCAGTCTGACTCCTCATCTGTTTTGACCGAGTATTCTGCTACAAAGCAAAAATAGTTATTACCTTCTTCATCTACTCTAATAGAGTGAATTTTATAATCATAGATTTTACCCACATAGCGTTGTGTAGTAAATCGCTGAAGCCAGTTCGTCATCAGCATCTCTGCAACCTCAGATTTTGAGGCGCGTTGCACCGGCATCGATATATCAAAAACCTCATTTTGTTCTATCGCCGTGATGTATTCTCGCATGATCACATATCCACCAAAGATGATTATCGAACATACGATCAACGTCAAGATAGAAACTGCTACAATCTTTTTCATCATTCCTCCTTAATTGGAAAATGTTTATCGACCAATTATAGGCATAAGCAGACATAGCAACCTCTCGAACCAGCATCAGTGTCTTCGAGAGGTTGCATCGTTCAAATTTCTGCTATGCAGCGACGAATGTGTATCTTACGGAATATAGTACGTGTAGAGACTCGCTCTGACTTTATCAGGGCCACCTGCATAGCTGACCGTGTTATCGCCCAGGCACATCCGCACTTCGTACAGGTTCAGACCATAAGAATTAATGTTGGTGCCGTTGATTAGCTCGATGGCGTACGTTACCTGCGTCGATGTCGAAGTCCACCGGAGCTTGTCGGGATTGATTGCATCCCTTCGGCCAGCAAAGACGTAATCAGTGTCATCTTCCTTATCACAGGTCGTTGTGGTAGTGTACCAGCCTTCAGTGAATGCGCCATAATACGAACCTGACGGCGGAATATAGATCTCTTCGATGTTCTGCTGCCAGCAGTTTGGAACAGCACCCGGATCGCACGATGCTGTTGTCGAGACATCACCGAGCGGCACTTCCTCAGCTTTATCAACGAGATGCTGCGTTGGATCGATCGATATATGCTGTCGCTGTGGCACCTTTTCCAAGAAAAGATTATCCGCAATCTGTTTCTGCTGCTTGCTTAACCGATTCTGGAAATCCCGCATTTCTTCAAGTGTTATTCCTTCTGAAATAACAAGTTCGACGAAACGATCGATGTCCTGATCCGTAAGGTTGGAGCTAACTTTCAGCAGCATGCCATGCGCTTCGCTGCTCTCGGCAGAAAAGGCAGAAGCGAGCAGAGTACGAGCACGATAACCAAAAAGAGTCGCTTCATGGTAGCCTCCGTTGGAATAGAAGTCGATGGATCGGATGAAGGCAGCCGAATATTGTGGAACTGATCCTTTCTACAAATCCTAGAATCAGGGAGTTGTGGGAGGCAACTGATCCTACAAAAAAGGTCTAACTCTTTCCATACCGCATGTGTCCTGAGTACGTGCTATTCAGGCATACTACAATGCACATAACAAGCACCTGTACGCAAAAGCAGGGATCATCGATCGACTCCAGACAGGCAAGCGAAAGGCTGATCTATGTCAATCCATGCACGGCGAATGACGGAGCGCGACATCGAGGCGGCGGCGACGGCGCAGGCCGAGGCCTTCAACTGGGACGCGGCGGCGATGATCCAGCGCTACCACAATAACCCGATCTACACCTGGCGCGATGGCTGGGTGGTCGAGGAGGACGGCGCGATCGGCGCGGCGGCGCTGGCGGTGCCGACCACCTGGTGGTTCAACGGCGTCGACTACTCCGCCAGCGCGATTCGGGCGGTGGGGGTGCGACCCACATACCGACGGCGCGGCCTAGCCAGCCAGATGATGCGGGCGATCGTCCGGGCCGACCACGAGGCCGGGCGTCCATTCTCGCTGCTGTTTCCCTTCCAGCACGGCTACTATCGCCGCCTGGGCTATGCGACCGTCGGGCTGACGCATTTCTACCGGCTGCCGATCGCCCACATTCCCGATCATCCAGATCTCCGGCGGCGCGTGCGATGGATACAAGAGGCCGATCGTGAGGCGATCTACGATCTGCACCGCCAATCGCTGCTCAGCGGCACGGGCGGGCTTGAGCGCAATCCCGGCCAGTGGGTGGCGCGCTGGGCCAAAGCCGACGAGCGCTGGGTTGTGTACGACGATGGCGGCATTCAGGGCTATCTCGCGTACCAGCCGATCGAAGACCAGCTCTCGATCCGCGAGCTGGTCGCGCTCACGCCTGAGGCCGAGCGCGGACTGTGGTCGTTCCTGGCGGCGCAGATCGAGCAGCAGCGAGCCGTCACCTACCACGCGCCGATCGACAGGCCGCTGTGGGCAATGCTGCGCGAGCCGCTGATGTTCGAGGCAGCGCAGCGCGGCTTTGTGCTCAGCGATGCCGCCGCGCTGGTAGCCGGGCTGATGGCACGCTTGGTCAATGTCACAGGCGCGTTCGAGCGCCGCCGATTCGCGCCGGAGCTGCGAGGGCGGCTTGCCCTGGCGCTCCACGATCCGGTGCTGGACGCCAACACCACGACATGGCAGATCGAGTTTGGCGACGGCGCGGCCCACGCTACGCCCACTGAGTCCACACCCGACGTAACCTGCGATGTCGTGACGCTCACACAGCTTTTCTGCGGCGTGCTGCGCGCTTCCGCCGCGCGGTGGTATGGGCGGCTCGACGGCGACGACGCGGCGGTAGCCCTGCTCGATCGTGCGTTTGGCGGCGCGTCGCCGTTCATCCATCCCGCCGATTACTTTTAAGTTTCGAGTTCTGAGCTTCCAGCTCCTGGTTCTTTGTTCTTTCGCTCCGGCCATCGATCTAAAAGCGTATGCGCGGCGTAATATAGATGTAACATCTGCGGTGTATGCTGGAACGCATGGACCTAAGGCACGATAAAGGAACTGGTATGCTGCGCGCTGCTCCCCGGAATGGTCTGATCGCCGGTCTGCTGGCGACAACCCTGCTCGTCGGATTGCTCTACCTGCTGAGCGCCTTTCGCTGGCTGTCGTTCGTGCCCTACGATCTGGCCGACCTGATCATTCGTCTGACGCCGGGCCAGATCGCCACCGAGGGCATCGAGGCGCTGGGCGTGGTCGCTAAAATCACGATCAAGCTGGTATCGATCGCCCTGGTGATCGGCTTTGGCGGCGTGTTGGGCGGAATCGTCGGCTGGCTGGTGGAGCGCCGGGGTGAGCAGCGTATTGGTGGCACGAGCAATAGCGCCGCGCTGGTGCTCTTTCTGGCGCTGCTTGGCCTGGCTTTGGCGAATCAATCGGCGACGCAGACCAGCCCGCTGCTGCCCGTGCCGTTCCTGATCCGGCTCTTCGCGGCGTTTGGCTGGGGCGCGCTGCTGGCGTATCTTTATCGAGGTCTGGCCCGCCCGCAGATTCACGACGAATCCGCGCCTGAGGCACAGCACGAGCGGCGGGCGTTCCTGGTCAAATCGGGCGCGGCAGTTGTGACGCTAGCGATCGGCAGCACGGCGCTGGCAGAGCTATTCGCGGCAGCGCCCGACACCCCGCCGGATCAGGTCGCGCTGCTGCCCGGCTCCAATCCCAACCCAACGCCAGTCCCGGACAGCCTGGGCAATTTCCAGGCACCGGCGGACGTGCGATCACGAATCACCTCACAGCGCGATCTGTACTACGTCTCCAGCCGCACCCGTGACCCACGGGTCGACCCGCAGACATACACGCTCAGGATCGAAGGCAACGTCGAGCGCCCGCTAGAGCTGACGCTGGAGCAGCTTCAGCGCCTGCCGCGCGTCGATCAGACCAGCACGCTCGAATGCATCTCCAACGAGGTCGGCGGCAACCTGATCGGCAACTGCACTTGGAACGGCACCCGGCTGGCCGATCTGCTTCAGCAGGCGGGATTGCGCGCGGAGTCCAGGCGCGTGGCGCTCTACGGCGCTGACGGCTACGTCGATTCGATCGACCTGGCCGATGCGCTCAAGCCGACCACGCTAGTCGTGCTGGGCATCGACAGCCAGCCCCTAACGGTGCCGCACGGCTATCCCGCGCGCCTGATCGTGCCCAACATCTACGGCATGAAGAACGTCAAATGGCTCCAGCGCATCGAGGTCGTCACCTTCGATTTCCAGGGCTACTGGCAGGAGCGCGGCTGGAGCAATCCGGCGGTCGTCCAGACCACCAGCGTCGTCGATACGGCGGGCGGGATCAGCCTGGAGAACGGCGTCGTGCCGCTGGGCGGAATCGCCTTTGCCGGTAGTCGCGGCATTCAGCGCGTGGAGGTGCGCATCGACGAGGGCGAGTGGAGCGCGGCGACGCTTGAGCCCGCCGAAAGCCCGATCCAGTGGCGGCGCTGGCGCTGGGACTGGCCCGCAACCCCCGGACGGCATATGGTTACGGTGCGCGCGATGGACGGCGCGGGCGAGCTGCAAACCGAGGGCATCGCCGATCCGCATCCTGACGGCGCGACAGGCTATCACAGCGTGCGGGTGGATGTGCGGGGCTGAGCGAATCGCCACATACCAGCTTCAGGAGGGCGTTCCAGCGAGCGCCCTCTTGCCGTGTCTGCGGGATTGAATCGCCAAGATCGGGCCGAATATGCTACCATTAGTGCGCCGACAGGCCGGGGATGTGGGGATGGCCCCACACATTCCCTCTGCTGATACAAAATCGCATATGCTGTTTTCCGAACAGCGGCCTTGATTCTGCATTAGGCAGTATAATCTCAACGAGGAGGTTTTTTCTTTATGTCTATATCCGATCCAAGCATGTCCGTCGAACTTGACATTAAGAACAATATATTAGACGCCATCGGCAACACACCGCTGGTTCGGCTTAACAAAGTCGCACAGGGCATCAAGGCCAACGTGCTGGTCAAATGCGAATTTATGAATCCGGGCGGCTCGGTCAAAGATCGCATCGGGATCGCCATGCTGGAGGACGCCGAGCGCCGGGGTCTGATCCGGCCAGGCGGCACGATCGTCGAGGGCACCAGCGGCAATACCGGCGTGGGCCTGGCGATTGCGGCGGCGATCAAAGGCTATAAGACCGTTTTCGTCATGCCCGACAAAATGAGCGACGAGAAGATCCGCCAGCTTCGCGCGTTCGGCGCGCGCGTGGTGATCACTCCCACCGCAGTGGAGCCGGACGATCCGCGCTCGTACTACTCCGTCTCCAAGCGCATCGCCGAGGAAACGCCCAACGCGATCCTCGCGGGCCAGTACTGGAACCAGGCCAATCCCGAAGCACATTACGCCACCACCGGCCCTGAGCTGTGGCGGCAGACCAACGGCACGCTCGATGTGTTCGTGGCGGGCATGGGCACCGGCGGCACGATCAGCGGCGCGGCGCGCTACCTGAAAGAGCAACATCCGGGCGTGATCACCGTGGGCGTGGACCCGATTGGCTCGCTCTACACCGAGTATTTTCGCACGCGGCAGCTTGGTCAGGCACACTCCTACAAAGTCGAGGGCGTGGGCGAGGACTTCCTGCCGACCACCATGGATTTTAGCGTCGTCGACGACGTAGTGCAGGTCGGCGATAAAGAGTCGTTCCTGATGACGCGGCGGCTCGTGCGCGAGGAAGGGCTGTTCTGCGGCGGCTCATCCGGCATGGTCGTTGCGGGCGCGCTGCGCTGGATTCGTGCCAACGATCTGGGCGAGGATAAGACCGTCGTGGTGCTGCTGCCCGACTCCGGCTCGCGCTATCTGTCCAAGATCTTCTCCGACGACTGGATGCGCGAAAATGGCTTCCTGGAGAGCGGCACCGTCAGCGAGCTGCTGGAGACGCGCAGCCGCGCGCTCGTCACCGCCAACTCCAACGATACAGTCGGCGCGGTGATCGGGCAGATGAAGCGCGACAGCATCTCGCAAATGCCGATCGTGGACGATCAGGGCAAGCTCTCCGGCCTGATCAGCGAAGTCGATCTGCTGAACTACCTGCTCAACAGCGGCGGCGAGATCGACCACCCGATCTGCGACATCATCAGCAGCGACGTGGTCACGGTGCGGCCCGACACGACGCTGGACACACTCAGCGAGATCGCTACCAAGGGAGCCGTCGCCGTCGTGGTGGACGACGAGGACCAGCCGATCGGGATCATCACCAAGATCGACATGATCGACTACCTCGCAAGCAAGGTGCGGTAGCTACGCGAGGCCCTCACCCCGGCGCTTGCGCGCCACCCCTCTTCCATAGCGATGGGAGAGGGCCGGGGTGAGGGCCTGCTCGATCCTATGTCAGGTTCTCGAAGATCCCGGCAGCGCCCATCCCGCCGCCGATACACATCGTCACCATGCCGTAGCGCGCGTTGCGCCGCCGCATCTCGTTGAGCAGCGTCACCGTCAGCTTCGCGCCCGTGCAGCCGAGCGGATGGCCCAGCGCAATCGCGCCGCCGTTGACGTTGACCTTGTCCAGATCGATCTCAAGCTGCTTGACCACCGCGAGCGCCTGGGCGGCGAACGCCTCGTTCAGCTCGATCAGGTCGATGTCTTCCACCGACAGGCCCGCCAGCTTGAGCGCCTTGGGGATCGCCACCACCGGGCCGATGCCCATCACCTCCGGGGGCACGCCGCCGACCGCGAAGCTCACGAAGCGGGCCAGCGGCTTGAGGCCCAGCTCGTCCGCTCGCTCGCGGCTCATCACCACCACCGCCGCCGCGCCGTCGCTGGTCTGCGAGGCGTTGCCTGCGGTGATCGTGCCCTTGACCGAGAAGACGGGCTTGAGCTTGGCAAGCGCCTCGCGCGAGGTGTCGCGCCGCACGCCCTCATCCACCTCGAAGGTGAAGCTCCTGGTGCGCGGCTGCCCGCCCTGGCTCAGATCTGTCACCTCGACATCCAGCGGCACGATCTCATCGCGGAACTTGCCCGCCTCGATCGCCGCGCCCGCGTTGTGATGCGAGCGCAGCGCGAACTCGTCCTGCTCCTCGCGGCTGATGCTGTACTGCCGCGCGACGTTCTCGCCGGTCAGGCCCATGCCCATGTAGACCTCAGGATGCACCTCGACCAGCGCGGGATTCGGCGCGAACGAGTTGCCGGTCATCGCGACCATGCTCATGCTCTCGGTGCCGCCCGCCACGATAATATCGCCCATGCCCGACATGATCTGCTGCGCGGCCAGCGCGACCGTCTGCAAGCCCGACGAGCAGAAGCGATTGACGGTCTGCGCCGGTACGGTGTTGGGCAGGCCCGCCCGCAGCGTGGCGATACGCGCCACGTTCATGCCCTGCTCGGACTCCGGCATCGCGCAGCCGATGATCACGTCGTCGATCAGGCTCGGATCAAGACCTGAGGCCCGCTCGACCGCCGCCTTGATCGCCGCCGCCGCCATATCGTCGGGGCGCACCGTCCGCAGGCTGCCACGGTGGGAGCGACCGACAGCGGTACGCGCGCCGCTGACAATAACTGCTTCACGCATAGTGTATCTTCCTTTTTACGGCCAGTGAGGACGTATGATCATACACCCCCGCAGCGCTATCTAATTCCGCAACGGCTTGCCGGTCTGCAACATATGCCCGATGCGCTGCTGCGTCTTGGGCTCGCCCATCAAAGACAGGAACGCCTCGCGCTCCAGATCCAGAATATACTGCTCCGAAACCCACTGCGGCGCGGAGAGATCGCCGCCGCACAGCACATGCGCCAGCTTGCCCGCGATCAGCGCGTCGTGCTCCGACATGAAGCCGCCCCAGCGCAGTTGCTCGACCGCCATCAGCAGCGCCGCCTTGCCGCGTCGGCCCAGGGCGTAGATCGGCGTGTCGTTCGACGCGGGCGGCGTGTAGCCGATCTCGGAGAGATCCAGCGCCACCTGCCTGGCATAGCCGATCAGATAGTCATCGTTCATCACGATCGGATCGGCCTCGTCCAAGAAGCCGAGCGCGCGCGCCTGCGCGGCGCTCTCGCTGACCTTGGCAAAGCCGATTGTCTCGAAGATCGCTTGCAGATACGGCAGCAGATCCGCGCCCGACGCGACGTGCGGCGCTAGATTGCGGCGCAGCAGCTCTTTACATCCACCGCCCGCCGGGATGAGCCCTACGCCGAACTCGACCAGGCCCATGTAGGTTTCGGCTGCGGCCACAATCCGCCCGCTCGCCATTGAAACCTCGGTGCCGCCGCCGAGCACGCGGCGGAATGGCGCGGTCACGACCGGCTTGGGAGCGTGGCGGAAGGCCATTAGCAGATCTTGAAGCTGCTTGGTCGCCGCGTCGATCATGCCGAACTGGCCGCCCTGGATCGCGCCGATGAACAAACCGAGATTCGCGCCGACGCAGAAGTCCTGCCCCTGGTTGCCGATCACCAGCGCGCTCCACTCGGAGCGTTGCAGCAGCTTGAGCGCGGTGTAGCCCAGCTCGGCGATCTGCGGATCGAGCGAGTTGGCCTTGGAGTGGAACTCAAGACACAGCACGCCGTCACCTAGATCAAGCATACTGGCCGATTCATTGCGCTTCAGCTCGTGCCGCGTGCCGTGCAGCTCCTTCAACAGGATCGCCGCGACGGGCCGCTCGATCGGCACGTACTGCCCCTTGGCCGGATCGTACTCGCCGACGACGCGGTTATCCTGGCGCTGGTAGAACGTCTCGAAACCCTTGCCCAGCATCTCGTCGACCCACGGCGCGACCGCGATGTCTTTCTGGCGCATCAGGTCGACGGTCTTGCGCACGCCCAGCGCGTCCCACATCTCGAACGGACCTACCTCGGCGTTGAAGCCCCAGCGCATGGCGTTGTCGATGTCGAGCAGGCGATCGGCGATCTCAGGGATGCGCCGTGCGGCATAGGCCAGCGTCGGCAGCGTGGTGTTGATGATGAAGTCGCCCGCCCGATCGCCAGCGCCGAGGTCGAAGATCACCCGCAGCCGCTCGCCCAGGTCTTCGATCTTGCGCACCTGCCCGACCAGCTCGAAGCGTGGTTTTTGAGGCGGCTCGTACTCGCCGGTCCGGACATTCAGCGCATGAAACTCGCTGCCGCTCGCGCCCTTGACGCGCTTGTAGAAGCCCGCGCCGGTCTTGTTGCCCAGCGCCCTGGCTTCGAGCAGCCTGCTCAGCACCTCCGGCAGCCGAAACATCTCGCGGCTCTCGTCGTCTGGGATCGCCTGGTACAGGTTCGATGTGACGTGGGCCAGCACATCCAGCCCGACCAGATCCGCCAGACGGAAGGTTGCGGTCTTGGGATTGCCGATCAGCGGCCCGGAGAGCGTATCTACCTCCTCGATCGAGTAGCCCTGCTCCAGCGCGTAGAGCATACGCACCTGTCCGGCATAGGTTCCCACGCGGTTGGCGATAAAGTTCGGTCGATCCTTGGCGATCACGATGCCTTTGCCCAGGTGCCTGGTGCCCCACTCGCGCAGAAACGCGACGACCTCCGGCCTGGTTTCGGGCGAGGGGATCAGCTCCAGCAGCTTGAGGTAGCGCGGCGGGTTGAAGAAGTGCGTGCCCAGGAAGTGCGACCGGAACTCGTCGCTGCGGCCCTCGGCGATCTGCGCGATCGGAATGCCCGACGTATTGCTCGACACGATCGCGGTCGGCTTGCGCGCCTCGTCGATGCGCGCCATCAGGTCGCGCTTCGGCTCCAACTGCTCGACGATCGCCTCGACGATCCAGTCGGCGTGCCGCACCGCGTCGAAATCGTCCTCCAGGTTGCCGAGCGTCACCAGCCTGGCGGCGTCGGGGCTGAAGAGCGCGGCGGGCTTGGCCTTGAGCTGACGCTCCCACAGGCTTTTGACCAGCCGATTGCGCACGTCGGGCACGGCCAGCGTCAGCCCTTTGGCCGCATCCTCCGGGCTTAGCTCCTTGGTGGGGATGTCGAGCAACGTCACGGGGATGCCCGTGCTCGCCACCAGGGCGGCAATTCCACCACCCATCGTTCCGGCACCAATCACGACAACACGATTAATGGTATACGACATACGTGCTCCTTTGCACACGTAACGAGGATAAAGAACAGAGAACAAAGGGCTATGGGGCTGAGCAAAAGAACAAAGGAACAAAAGAACAAAACGTCCGCCTGCTTTGTTCCTTTGTTTCCTTGTTCCCTTGTTCGCTTGTTCCCCCGCTACGCAAACGCCTGAATGCCCGTAATTTCGCGCCCGACGACCAACGTATTGATCTCGTTGGAGCCTTCGTAGGTGTAGACTGCCTCCATGTCGGCAAAGTGCCGCGCCATGTGGTTCTCCAGCAGGATGCCGTTGCCGCCCAGAATCTCGCGGCCCAGCGCCACGACCTCGCGGGCACGGGCGGCGTTGCGCTGCTTGGCGAGCGAGGCCATGCCCTCGGTCAGCTTGTCCTCGTCGCGCAGCCTGGAGAGCCGCCAGCACATCAACTGCATCGCCGTCACCTCGCCGAGCATATGCACCAGCTTTTGCTGGATCATCTGGAAGCTGGCGATGGGCCGCCCGAACTGCTGGCGTCTGATGGCGTAGTCGCGGGCGATCTCGAATGCCGCCAGCGAGTGGCCGACCGCTTCCCAGGCGACGCCGTAGCGCGTGTTCATCAGCACATGGGCGGTGTCTTTGAACGAGTGGGCGTTGGCAAGGCGGTTGCTTTCGGGCACTTCGCAGTTCTTGAGCGTAATGTCGGCGTTGAGCACCGCGCGCTTGGCGATCTTGCCCTCGATGACCTTGGCCTCGAAGCCGGGCGTGTCCTTCTCCACCAGAAAGCCGTTGACCTGGCCCGTCTCATCGTTGCGCGCCCAGATCACCGTGACATCGGCGAAGGTCGCGTTGCCGATCCAGCGCTTCGCGCCGTTCAGCACGTAGCGGTCGCCGACGCGCGTCGCGCGGGTTTGCAGATGCGAGGCGTCGGAGCCGATCCAGGGCTCGGTCAGGCCGAACGCGCCGATCTTTTCGAGCCGGGCCATCGCCGGCAGCCAGCGCTGGCGCTGCTCCTCGGAGCCGCAGTAGTAGATCGAGCTCATCGCCAGGCCGCTGGTAACGCCGAAGAAGGTACACACGCTGCCGTCGCCGCGCGACAGCTCCATGCCGATCAGGCCAGCCGCGACGCTCGACATGCCGGGACAGCCGTAGCCTTTGATCGGGCCGCCCGCGATATTAAGCTGCGCCAGCTTGGGGATGAGCTCGAAAGGAAACTCGCCACGCTCCCAGTATGGATTGATGATCGGCGTGACCTCCTCGTCGCAGAATGTTCGCACACGATCGCGGATGTCGCGCTCTGCCTCGGTGAGGAGCTCGTCGAGCAGGTAAAAATCGGTCGCCTGATCTATCCCTTCGATTGCCATCGCTCAGCTCCATTTTCTTGAATAATTTTCAAGTTTTATTATAACAGCTTTTGGCACGTACGATGCAGAGAAGAGCCGCGACAGGCCAAACGATCGGCACACGAACGCAGCCGGTAATTTCGAGTATCATGGAACACAGAAGTGGTGTAGCGAAAGGAACGAGCATGGAAGCCATACGTGTAGCGGATGTCATGAACACATCGGTGATCACAGTATCCGATGAAGCCCCGCTCTTCGAGGCGATCGATACGCTGCGACGCAACCGAATCAGCGCGCTGGTCGTCGTCGATCACTCCGGTCATATGGTGGGCGTGATCTCACAGACCGACCTGCTGCGCGCGTGGCAGCAGAGCACCGACAACCCCGACGTGATGAAGAGCCCTGTTAGCGAGTATATGACCAGGGACGTGATCTCGTGCGCGCCGCATAAATCGCTGGACTACGCGATGCGTCTGCTCAACGAGCACAAGATCCACCGGCTGGTCGTCGTCGAGAGCGTCGCCGGTGGCCGGTTCGTCACCGACCGCATGATGCCCGTGGGGATTTTATCGCAGACCGACATCGTGCGCAGCTTGATCGGGCGCTTCGGCACGGGCGAGGACGATTCGGAATAATCCCACCGATGCGATCCAGGGGCACCGCCGTGCCGTGATGACGATAATTGAGGGATGCGCCCTGGCGGCATACATCCGGCGTGCCGTACCCTTGCGACCCTCGCCCATCACGCCCCGACCCAATACAACGCTTCATCGCGACAGATACCAAAAAGCACCAGGGGATCAAGCCCTGGTGCTTCTTGTATCCGATGCCCAATGCCTATCCGGCGGGTTTGGGCGTGCGCGGATTTTTGAGGTAGATATTCGGCCACGCCTCGAACTTGGTGACAAACTTGTTCGTACGCACCACCTGGCCGTTCTGCTTGACGATCCGCGTGATCTCGATGTTCATGCCACCACGCGCCACGTCGGTCTGCTTGAACGTCCCAACCGGCTGCTCAGGGTCGTCGATGTACACCGGCTTGGTCGGCGCTGGCGTCTCGTCGGTGATCTTGGGTGCGGTTCGCTCGACGGTGCGGCCCGGAACCTTCGTGCCGTACAGCGCAAAGGTGACAGTCGCATCGGCGTCGTTGACGTAGCCCTGGACCAGCAGCCAGTTGCCGGTATCATTGACGAAGCGCAGGTCGGGACCGCCGCCGGTAAAGATCGTCGAGTCCATGCCGATCGTGTCGTACTTCTCGTACCACGAGATACGGAAGCGATGGGGCGTCCATTCGGTAAACGGCAGACCGGCATAGAACGCGGCGCGGAAGAGCGTGGTCGAGTCCTGGCAGATACCGCCGCCGGGCTCCTTCTGCGTGCGATTGCCGACGATCGCATAGCCTTCCACAAAGCCGTGCGCCTCGTCGATTGCGCCGACGTTCTCGTTGAAGGAGAACTCTCCGTCAGGCGGGACCAGAATGCCATGCAGCAGGTTGACGCCCGCTTTGATATTGGTGATGCGGTACGCCGCCGAGCCGGTAAAATCGCTCTTGCCGACGGAGACGACCTCTTTGATGCCCAGGGTGTGCAGGTTTTCGGCGTTCACGCGCGGCTGCACCTCCTCGACCGGCAGATCGAGCTTGCGGGTGATCGTCGTGATCGCGCCGTTGATCATCTCGACGGTGCCCTCGACGTCCAGCCGGTAGCCGATGCGGCCCTCACGAAAGATCGACAGGTTGCCGCCGCTCCAGTTGACGCGCGGCTCGACCGAGGAGCGCCCGATCTTGTCGGCCAGCTTTGTCGCCCATTTCTGGAGCTTATTCTGGTCAAGCTGCGCGTTGAGCACGCTGCCGGTATCGCCTTCCACGCGCTGAAGCACGATCATATCGGCAATTGTCGGCTGATCCAGCTCGTAGGTTTTGTCCTTGAAGACCAGCTCCAGCGGCGACGAGAGCATCGCCTCTGTGGTGCGGCGGGCCTCGGCGATCGCCTCGGTCGACAGCCTGGGATTGAGATCGCGGGTCCGCAGCGTGACCGCCTGCGGCTGAAGCGTCTGGAGCGCGCCGACAATCTCGGTCGCCGTCTCGTCGATCAGCACCATCCGGCCCTTGACGCTATCCGTCGTCTGCACCTTGGCCTCGGCGATCGTCAGCGTCGCCTCGGTCGGCGGCTGCTCCACCTTGCTGGCAATCCCGCGCAGATAGCTGCTCAGCGTCTCGCCGTCGATCGTGATGCGCAGCGGAAGATCCAGCCCTTCCTGGTAGATCGTCCCGACCTGCCGCAAATTTTCGACCAGCCCGTTGCCGCGCCCGGCGTTGTACGCCTCGCTGACGGCTCGCTGCACATCCACGCGCACACCGATCTCTTCAGGAGTCGGCTGCCAGGTCTGTCCCTGATAGGTGATCGTGATCGGCTGCTGGAGAAACGACTCAAACCTTGCCTCGACCGCTGCCCTGGCCTCGGCCTGCGTTTTCTGGCTTAGGTCGATGCCCTGGAGCGCAACGTTGGGATAGATCCGGTTGGCATACTCGCGGTCGAGCCAGGCAAGACCGGCAAAGCCCGCGCCGACGAGCAGCACCAGCAGCATCAGCGGCAGCTTCCACCACCAGCCGCGACCCGATCGATGTCGTGATGGCGCGGGCGATGGCCGCGAGCGACGACCGACCGTGCGCATCGGGATCGTCGCGCCAGTGTAGGCTTCGTCCTGAATCGGCGTGGTCAATGGTCGCGGTCGGGTGCCGCCACCTCGTCGTTGAATTGGTCCGTATTGCGGAAAGTCACGGTGAGGCATGGACATCTCTTAACGTTAGCGCCCGCTATTTACGATGGGGCGACGACTACGAGGATAGTTGATAGTACCAGGATCGCAATCAAAATAATAGCGGCAATCTTTACGATTCGATTAGCAGTTTGCTTATCCATAACTATCATTAAGGAACGTCATGGCTTCGTTGTCAAGTCATGACCTTCGATCGCTTGTAGTGTACCAATCATAGTGACCAACAGCAATATGCCTGTGCTTATATGTGCTTGAAAGACGGCTCATAGATTCAATCTGCGCGCTGCTCTTATGCGACTTTTAAGCAGGTTTCGCGCCACAGATCGCGGTTTTGGGACGCAATCGCTGCACAGGATGTTCGTCTAGTACAGCCCGTGGATCGCGCGCTCCTCGGCCCGGCTTGGGTGCAGCAGCTCGTAAAAAAGCGCTCGCCTGTCGTCGGCGCGCGGCACGCCCTCGGCAAACAGCCGATCTTCCAGCCGGTTGAGCGCCTGCTCCAACGGCGCGGGATCGGCGCTTATGAGCGCCTGGCACAGCAGCGGCCCGGCCTGCGCACCATCGTCCAGCGTACGCAGCTCTGCCTCCAGCCAGTGATCCAGCGGCACCCAGCGCCACTCAAGGGCAAAGAGCACCCGCGCCAGCGCCTTCGCCCCGCGCGCGACGATCATCCGCCCGGCACAGTCCGCGCCACGCCGCAGGGTTTTCGCCGCCCGCCGAGGCGCGACCCAGGCGTCGATCGTCGCGTGCAGCAGCCGCGCATGCCGAAACGCGCCGTCCATCGCGCCAGCCGCTTCCACCGCCGCGCCCACACGTCCATCACGATCGAAGAGCACACCCGCCCGCTCGTAGGGCCAGCGATCGAGATCGTGGGGCGAGTACCGCTTGCGCTCAAGGCTGGACAGCGCGGTATACTGCACATCGTAGATCAGCCTGCGCTCGCTGCCCTCGCCCTCAAACGCGAACTCGCCGCAATCGGCGGGCACGAGCCGGGCGAAGGCTTCGTCGGAGAGCAGCACCTCAAGATCGTCGTCGGAGAGCGTGTCGTCGTGGCCCCGGCTCTTGGAGCCGACCAGCAGCACGCCCATTACGCCCGGCTGAGCCTTCCATGCTTCGAGACGTTCAGCGGTGGCCGGGAAGATCGGTTGCATCGACATACTCCTCGTGTCTGGCAGTACCAGACCAGCTACGTCGCCGGATGGCAGACAAAATCGCGGTCGATCTCCTCAAGCAGCGGCTGCCGCTGATCGCGGGCCGACAAGATCGGATCGGCTACCGGCCAGTCGATCGCGATCGTGGGATCGTTCCACATCACGCCGCGCTCATGGCTGGCCGAGTAGTACGAGCTGCACTTGTAGGCGACATCGGCGGTGGGGCTGAGCACACAAAAGCCGTGGGCAAAGCCAACCGGAATGTACATCTGGAGAAAGTTCTCTGCCGAAAGGATCTGTCCGAACCACTGGCCGAAGGTGGGCGAGCCCCAGCGAATATCGACGGCGACATCGAAGATCGCGCCGGAGATCACGCGCACCAGCTTGACCTGTCCGG
>DASUTC010000058.1 GCA_036374795.1 Herpetosiphonaceae bacterium | reverse complement strand
GCATGTCCAGAGGTCGCCCGGCATGGTACCCGCCTGACGGCACATAAAGGACACGTATCGTATGGAATATGATTCTACACAACGCGGCAAAGTAGCTGGCTCGCTCGTGAGAAATATCGTGCAGCGGCGGCTCACCGACCTCGCGTATCGGCTAAAACCCGCACAGCCGGCTGAAGGACTGGAGTATATTCCGATCTCGTCCGAGGCCCGGCACTCGTTTTTTCCAAGAGGAGAGCCGCTAGGAATCACTGTCTGGAATACCTTTAAGGGTCGCCGCGAGCGTTACTATGATTTTCTTGCCGAGCAGACCGCCGATTCTGAGCTGATTTTATTGCAAGAATTTCGACATGATCCCCTGCTAGAAGCCTCCCACCGCGACATTTTTGCTGGCCGCGATACGGGCATGGCCGTGAGCTTCTACACACGTCCCAATCAGGAGGCGCCCACGGGCGTCTGTACCAGCTCCTGCGTCCGATCGATTAAGACCCTCTTCTTGCTATCGCGCTATCTTGAGCCTGTCACCAGAACCCCGAAGACGGCGATGTGTACCTACTATCCGATTGAACGTCCCGATTGTCCGCCGGAGCAGGCGCTCCTGGTTCTCAATAGTCATGGGATCAATTTTCGCCTGCGGCGACCGTTTCTTGATCAGATGTTGCAGTTCGAGGAGCAGCTTCGGCACCATGAGGGGCCGATCATCCTCGTCGGTGATTTCAACACCTGGGAGAACGGGCGGGTGCGCATCTTAGAGGCGGTGACGCAGAGCATCGGTCTAAGGCACATACGCTTTCCGGCTGGTATTAAAACCGTGCGCGGCCATGAGCTGGATCGGGTCTATGTGCGCGGCGGAGCGGCGGAGCATCAGCGAGTGTTCGTCAATCAGGGCGCGTCCGATCATAGTATGCTTTCATTTAAGTTCATTATCCGGTAGCGTGTTTCAAGTTTCAAGTTTCAAGGCCCTCTCCCATTGCCATAGGAGAGGGGAGAGGCGATCTGAGACTCGCCTTTGCTGGCTTGTTCCCTCGGCCTTACAGCTACAGCGCGGCCTGGATCGCCTTTTGAAATTCCTCCGGCAGCCGAATCCCGCGCGTCATCTCGCCCGATCCCGACCAATACATCCGGCTGGTAGCGGTCGCGTCTTTGAAATGGAACACGATCATGTAGTTCTGCCCTGCATCGTCCTGCGGCGGCTGGCTCTGATCGACGGGCGCTGCCAGCACCAGCTCGACCAGCGCCGCCACCTGCTGCGGATCGTTGAGCACACCTAGCTCTGTCGTGCCGTCCTCGGCGCTCACGACGCCGATCGATGCGACCTTGTCGCGTAGATCGAGCAGATCCGCGCCCTGTTTGGCGTTGGGATTGGTATCCGCCTCGTAGAGGATGATCTGCCCATCGCGCACGGCGGCCAGACGAAACTGCGGCTGGTAGCCCCTGACGGTATGGACGGACGTGCCGCGCTCCAGAAATGCGGCATCGCCATCCTTCGATTGATACCCCGGATCGTTGACGTTCTCGGCGAGCTTGAACTGCACCCTGGCGAACTCAGGTCCGAGATCGGCCTCCTCAAGCGCTCGTCCTGCCTCGCCGTGGCTTGCCAGGTAGGTGGTGCCGTTGAACTGGACGAAATCTACCCAGTCGATCAGCGCGACCGGGCGCTGGTCGATGGTGGGCAGCGTAGATGTACAACCGGTCAGCAGGAGCGTGCAGAGTGCTGCAAAGAGCGCAATATGTCGCATCGGGATGATTCCTCTCGCTACGTGGGGCTGCTGTCGAGCCTCAAGAATGGAGCACAGACGCACCGCCGCCTCGGATCGTTCCGTCGCTGGCACGGAGCGAGCGGCCTACAGATTACCCACCCCGACTTGTGATCGAGTGGGTCTGCGGCTCCGCCTGCGCTGGTTGATGGATTCGTCCGGTTGAATCTTCATGCTATACTTGCGATAATATGTTGCCCAGCAGAGGGTGGCAGGAAGGACGATCAATGCCTCAGTCATCCGGCTACCAGCGTAAGCCGTCGTGGCTGCTGAAAAAGATAGAGCGTACCCCAGAGACACGTGAGGTAAAACATCTCCTGCGCGATCTTGGCCTGAACACCGTTTGCGAGGAGGCGAGCTGCCCGAATCTGAGCGAATGCTTTGGGCGTCGCACGGCCACATTTATGATCGGCGGCGATCGGTGTACGCGGCGGTGCCACTACTGCGATGTAACCACGGGCAGGCCGCTGCCGCTCGACCCAACCGAGCCGCGACGGGTCGCCGAGGCCGCGCGCCGTCTCAACCTGAGATACGTCGTCGTGACGGCGGTGGCGCGCGATGATCTGAAAGATGGCGGCGCTGCGCACTTTGCCGCGACGATCCGCTGCCTGCGTCAGGCGCTGCCGACCACTCAGGTCGAGGTGCTGATCCCCGATTTCAAAGGCCATCTCGGAGCATTGCAGGCCGTCCTCGACGCCGCGCCCGATGTGCTCAACCATAATATCGAGACGGTGCGCCGTATCTTTGACGACGTGCGTCCGCAGGGCGATTACGATCGAACGCTGGAGCTGTTGCAGCGCGCTAAAACTCTCGCGCCCGATATTCCAACCAAGTCCGGCTTTATGGTCGGGCTGGGCGAGACGACGGACGAGATCTTTGCGACCATGCGCGACCTGCGCGCGGTAGGCGTCGATCTGGTGACGATCGGCCAGTATCTGCAACCATCCAAAGATCACGTGATCGTCTCCGAGTATATTCCACGGGAGCGCTACGCCGAGTACCGGCGCTACGGCAAGCAGCTTGGTTTTCGGGCCACGTTTGCCGGGCCGTTCGTGCGCTCATCATTCCACGCGGGCGAGCTGCTTCACGCCGATCAGCCGACCGATGAGATCGGCGAGTGGATTGCCCTGGAAGCGCGGTAGGCCACGCATCTAGACGTGGGGAGCGGCTGCATCGGCGCTGTTAGCAGCCTGTCGCTAATGGCGGAACATCAAATGCTAGATCGAACGGCGGTGATGTGCCGCCGTTTATGTGATCTCGGCTGAGGTGTCGAGCGAGCGGCGCAGAATGTGGTAGGACAGGGCGGTCATATGCGACCAATCGACATCGTTGCAGCGACACCCGCCGACGCGGCAGAGGTGATCCGATTGTTTGGCGAGTTGCACCGGTATAATAGCCAACTCGATCCGCGCTTTGCGCTCGCCGACGGCTGGGAGGAGCTCGTCCATCAGTATTTGCAACAATCCGAGGACTCCGCCGATAGCTCCTGGCTGCTGGCGCGCGATAATTCTCGCGTGGTTGGATTTGTTCTCGTAGAGCTGCACGCGGACTCGCCGCTCTATCGTCATCGATACTGGGCCGAGATCGTCGGCCTGTATGTCGATCCCGAATATCGCGGAAGCGATGTTGCGGATCTGTTGATGGAGCAGGCGTACGCCTGGGCGCTCCGCCGCAACCTGCGGATCATGCAGCTCTACGTTACCGCTACCAACTATCAGGCCCAACGCTTCTACGGCAAACAAGGATTTGTTGGTACCCAGCTTATCATGCGCCGGACGCTCAGCGAGAGCGACGTGCTGGAAGCGCCCCTGGCGACCCATTCTCACCGACGGCTCCATTTTTCCGAGGGCGGCGCACGACCATTGGATATGCACGAACGTGCCCACCGTAATCATGCAGGAGATAGCGACGAGTGATTGAGCAACACTGCCCGCTGCTAGAGGGATTGGACGCACGTGCTATAATGTTCAATCCACGGGAGGCCAGAACGTGAAAGACTTTTTGCGGCGCACACCGCGCTACTTTACAACTAATCGTAGAGTTGAGCAGCAAATTCCTGACGATTTGTGGCAGAAGTGCAGCGGCTGTAACGAACTCATTTTCTCCAAACAATTCGTAGACAATGCCAAAGTCTGCCCGCGCTGCGGCCACCATGAGCGCCTGAGCGCGCAAGAGTGGATCGACCTGCTGGTCGATGCGGGCGCGTGGCAGGAGTACGATGCCGATATCGCTTCGAGCGATCCGCTCGGCTTTGTTTCGCCGAAAGATAACTACGCCAAAAAGCTGCAAGGGCTGCGCGACGCGACCGGACGTTTGGATGCGGCGGTCTGCGGGATCGGCACCATCGGAGAGCTGCCCCTGGCGCTCTGTATCAGCGAGTTCGCCTTCATGGGCGGCTCGATGGGCGCGGTCGTCGGGGAGAAGATCGCGCGGTCGGCGGAGCGAGCCGCCAAGCGGGGCATTCCCCTGCTGACGATCAACTCGTCGGGCGGCGCACGGATGCACGAGGGCATCCTGTCCCTGATGCAGATGGCGAAGGTTTCGGTGGCGCTGTCGCGGCTGGGCGAGGCCGGGCAGCCTCATATCTCGCTGCTCGTCGACCCATGCTATGGCGGTGTCACCGCCGCGCACGCCTCATCCGCCGATATTATCATCGCCGAGCCGAAGGCGCATGTGGGCTTTGCCGGTCCACGAGTGATCGAGCAGACGATCCGGCAAAAGCTGCCCGCCGATTTTCAGACCTCGGAGTTTCTGCTCCAGCACGGCATGATCGATATTGTATCGCCGCGCGCCGAGCTGCGGATGGTGCTGACACGCATTGTGGGCCTGTACGCGAACCGCAGGCCCGACGATCAGCCGCTTGTCACCGAAAGCAATGGACGCAGCACCGGGCTGACCGGCTATGAGGAGATCTATGGCTGAAGAGCATCATCCACACGGCAGCCTGACGCCCTGGGATGTTGTGCAGATCGCGCGTCATCCCCAACGACCGCACACGCTGGACTATATTCGCGGCATGTGTGAGGACTTTGTCGAGCTGCGCGGCGATCGTCGCTTTGGCGATGACCGGGCGCTGCTTGGCGGTGTTGCGCGCTTCAATGGCCGGACGGTCGTCGTGATGGGCCATCAAAAGGGCAGCAATACCAAAGAGAACATTCAGCATAACTTCGGCAGCCCCATGCCGGAGGGCTATCGCAAAGCGCTGCGGCTGATGCAGCACGCCGAGAAGTTTAACCTGCCGGTCCTGGTGCTGATCGATACGTCGGGGGCGCATCCCAGCATGGCGGCGGAAGAGCGCGGCATCGCCGAGGCCATCGCCGAGAATCTGCTGGTCATGGCCGGCCTGAGGGTGCCGATCGTGGCGGCGGTGATCGGCGAGGGCGGCTCCGGCGGCGCGCTGGCTGTCGGCGTAGCAGACCGGCTGCTGATGCTCGAAAATGCGATCTACTCGGTGGCCTCGCCCGAGGCGAGCGCGGCGATCCTGTGGCGCGACGCCTCGAAAGCGCCCGACGCAGCCAAGGCGATGAAGATCACCGCTAACGATCTGCGGCGGCTGGGCATTGCCGACGAGATTATCCTAGAGGTGCCGGGCGGCGCGCATCTCGACGGGCCGACGACGGTTCAGCGTGTCGCGGCGGCGATGCAGCAGCACCTTGATGAGCTGCTGGCGCTGTCGATCGACGAGCTGCGCCAACGTCGCTACGATAAGTATCGCTCGATCGGCGCGCTGCATCAGGTCCAGGCCGCCAGCGCCACGGCGCCGAGCGGATCGTAGCGCGCCGTAAGGCCGGGGACGAAAGAACAAAGAACAAAGAACAACTTGAAACTTGAAACTCGAAACGTTGAGCTCGCTGATCCCTGATCCGTGGATTCTGCACGAGGCACGACAGACCGCGTAACCCGGCGCGGTCTGTCGCTGTTTTAATATGCAGGTGCGTAGTACTCCTTGTGCATAGTTCGCCTGCCCTTGCACGACCAAGCCTGGGGGCTCTTGATAAAGTGGCCGGTGGCGCGCATCTTGATAGAGTGCATCGATGCTACGGCATTGAGGCGAACCCGGCTCAACGGTAGCGGGGGAGAGTTGGGACTGATGGGCTAGCAGCACGGCTTGACTCTATTTTACAATCTGGTATGATCTGAAAGAAACAGTACACACTTGTACTGGCGGCGCAAGCTGTTAGGTTGTAAAACTTTTCCCGTTCAAATTGCATTAAAGTTAATAGCTCGGCGGTTCCGAGTTCGATCCCACGACGCAGCAACACCAATCACCCACCTCACCCACCCGCACCGCCCTCTCTGGCAACGACGCCCGAACGTCATGCCAGGCACATAGCCCTTGCCGCAAGGTATAGCAGCCTTCCGGCATCTCATCTCACACTTGCGGGCCGAAACGTTCTTGATCGCCATGACGCGAACCTCCCCCGATACGTATTTCTGGCCCACTGTTTTGCCCCTACGGGCAGGAGGACTTCGATGGCAACTGCATCAACAGGCGCATCACTTCTGAATCTCATCGGCGAGCTTCAGGATCGTCGTCAGTACCAGGAGTTGAATTGGACAGGTACGTTTGAGGACTACCTCGACACTGTCGCGCGCAACCCCCGTGTCACCCGTACCGCCTTCCAGCGCATCTACGACATGATCATGTCGTACGGCTCGGAAGAGTTCATCGATGCGAAGAAGAAGCTGATCCGCTACAAGTTCTTCGCCGATCCCTCGATCGACGAGGAGGACGCGATCTACGGGCTGGAAATTCCGCTGATGCGGCTGGTCAATTTCTTCAAGTCGGCGGCGGAGGGCTACGGCACCGAGCGGCGCGTGCTGCTGCTGCACGGCCCGGTCGGCTCGTCCAAGTCCACTATCGTGCGTCGCCTCAAGAAAGGGCTGGAGCGCTACACCCGCACCGACGACGGCGCGCTCTACACCTACTCGTGGTACCTGGGCGATGGCGATGATGTCGATCATGGCCGCGTGGCGGATGCCGATTGGGAAGATTGCCCGATGCACGAAGAGCCGCTGCATCTGATCCCGGAGGAGTTTCGCGAGAAGTTCCTGATGCAGCTCAACGAGCGGCTGGAAGAGGGACAGCGCATCCAGGTTGTCGGCGATCTCTGCCCGGCCTGCCGCTACAACTACCGCGACCTGATGCGGCGCTACGACGGCGATTGGGCGCAGATGATCAAGCATGTGCGCGTGCGGCGGCTGGTCTTCTCCGAGAAAGATCGCGTGGGCATCGGAACGTTCCAGCCCAAGGACGAGAAGAACCAGGACTCGACCGAGCTGACGGGCGATATCAACTATCGCAAGATCGCGCAGTACGGCTCGGATAGCGATCCGCGCGCGTTCAACTTCGATGGAGAGTTTAACGTCGCCAACCGTGGCATCATCGAGTTCATCGAGGCGCTCAAGCTCGACGTGGCCTTCTTGTACGACCTGCTGGGCGCGTCGCAGGAGCATAAGATCAAGTCCAAGAAGTTTGCCCAGACCGACATCGACGAGGTGATCATCGCGCATACGAACGAGCCTGAGTATCGCAAGCTCCAGAACAACGAGTTCATGGAGGCGCTCAAAGATCGCACGGTGCGCATCGATATTCCGTACATCACCAAGCTCAAAGACGAGATCAAGATCTACGAGAAGTCGTTCAACGATCACCGCGTGCGCGGCAAGCATATCGCGCCGCACACGGTTGAGATGGCCTCGATGTGGGCGGTGCTGACGCGCCTTGAGGAGCCGAAGAAGGCCAATCTGACGCTGCTGCAAAAGCTGAAGCTGTACAACGGCAAGTCGCTGCCGGGCTTTACCGAAGACAACATCAAGGAGTTGCGCAAGGAAGCGCAGCGCGAGGGCATGAGCGGGATCTCGCCGCGCTACATTCAGGACAAGATCTCGAACGCGCTGGTCAACGACGGCCAGGAAGGCTGCATCAACCCGTTCATGGTCTTGAACGAGCTCGAGGGCGGCCTCAAGCACCACTCGCTGATCAACAATGAGGAAGACAAAAAGGCCTTCCGCGATCTGCTGACGGTGGTCAAAGAAGAGTACGCCGAGATCGTCAAGAACGAGGTGCAGCGCGCCATCTCCGCCGACGAGGATGCGATCTCGCGGCTGTGCGGCAACTACATCGACAACATCAAGGCCTACACGCAGCGCGAGCGGGTGCGCAACCGCTACACCGGGCAGTACGAGGAGCCCGACGAGCGGCTGATGCGCTCGATCGAAGAGAAGATCGACATTCCCGAATCGCGCAAGGACGATTTCCGCCGCGAGATCATGAACTACATCGGCGCGCTGGCGATCGAGGGCAAGAAGTTCGACTACAAGACCAACGAGCGGCTGCACCGCGCGCTGGAACTCAAGCTCTTCGAGGACCAGAAAGATTCGATCAAGCTCACCAGCCTGGTATCGCAGGTGGTCGACAAAGACACCCAGGAGAAGATCGACGTGGTCAAGACCCGGCTCGTGCGCGACTACGGCTACTGTGATCGCTGCGCCGCGGACGTGCTGACCTACGTGGCGAGCATCTTTGCGCGCGGCGACGTGAAGGGCCGCAATTAGCTTCAACCTTGTAGGGGCGTACGGCAATGCGCCCCTACAGGTTCATCGGTGATGCTATGGCTAATCGTGTTGAGCGTGATCTCAACCGCTTCCGCCAGATTGTGCGGGGCAAAATCAAAAAAGACCTGCGGAAGTATATGTCGCAGGGCGAGATGATCGGGCGTCAGGGGCGGCGCTACGTGTCGATCCCGCTGCCGCAGATCGATATTCCTCAGTTTCGCTTCGGCCAGAAACAGCAGGGCGGCGTCGGGCAGGGCGAGGGCGATGTCGGCGATCCGATCGCGCGGGGCGATGGGCAGGACGGCGCCGGCGATGCGGGCGAAGATCCGGGGCAGCACACCATCGAGGTGGATGTGACGCTCGAAGAGCTGGCGCAGATCCTCGGCGAGGAGCTGCAACTGCCGAATATCGCGCCCAAGGGCAAGAAAAACATCATCGCCGAGAAAGACCGCTACACCGGCATCGCCAAGGTCGGGCCGGACTCGCTGCGGCATTTCAAGCGCTCGTATCGCGAGGCTCTCAAGCGCCAGATCGCCACGGGCGAGTACAATCCTGATGATCCGGTGGTGGTGCCGATCAAGGACGATATGCGCTATCGCTCGTGGAAGACGACGATGCTGCCCGAATCGAACGCGGTGATCATCTACGCGATGGACGTGTCGGGCTCGATGGGCACCGAGCAGAAGGAGCTGGTGCGGATCACGGCCTTCTGGATCGAAACCTGGCTGCGCTCGCAGTACAAGTCGATCGATATTCGCTACATCGTCCACGACGCGGCGGCGAAAGAGGTCGATCAGCAGACGTTCTACCATCTGCGCGAGGGCGGCGGCACCAAGATCAGCTCGGCCTACAAGCTGGCGCTGCGGATGATCGAGGAGCGCTACCCGCCGGACGACTGGAATATCTACTGCTTCCACTTCTCGGACGGCGATAACTGGGGTGGCGGCGATACCCGCGAGTGCGTGGAAGTGCTGCGCAATCACCTGCTGCCCAAAATTAACCTGTTCTGCTACGGCCAGGTTCGCTCGCTCTATGGGTCGGGCCGCTTCGCGCACGATCTTGAGGAGTACCTGGGCGGCGTGGAAAATCTGGTCATCTCCGAGATCGCCGACCGCGACGACATCTACGATTCGATCAAGGACTTTTTGGGTAAGGGCAAGTAGCGAGAACAGAGAACAAAGAACAGAGAACAGGCAATTCAACTTCTTTGTTCTTTGTTCCGTTGTTCTTTGTTCTTGGGATAATCTATGCGTAACACGAAACTGCCACCTGATTTACAAGCTGCCTGGGAAGAGATCGAGGGCTATGCCAAGGATTACGGCCTCGACTTTTTCCCGATCTCGTTCGAGGTGCTGGACTACCGCACGCTCTACGAGGTCGCGTCCTACGGTGGCTTCCCGACGCGCTATCCGCACTGGCGGTTCGGCATGGAGTTCGACCAGATGATCAAAGGCCATACGTATGGCCTGTCGGTCATCTACGAGATGGTCATCAACAATAATCCGTCGTATGCGTACCTGCTCGAAGGCAACGACATGACGACGCAGAAGATGGTGATGGCGCATGTGACGGGCCATGTCGATTTCTTCAAGAATAATCTCTGGTTCTCGCA
>DASUTC010000057.1 GCA_036374795.1 Herpetosiphonaceae bacterium | reverse complement strand
GTCGAGCTTGACCGCATCGGGAATAACGTGCAGCGTGCGGCCAAAGATCAGCGTCGGGAAGATCTGGTTGACCGAGATGTCGAAGCTGATCGAGGTGATCAGGCCGGTGCGTTGCACCTGGGGATCGGCGAAGTAGGCGCGCAGACCGTAGACCAGATTGATCAGGCCGCGCTGCGTGACCATCACGCCCTTTGGTCGGCCCGTGGAGCCGGAGGTGAAGATGATATAGGCCAGGTGGTCGGGCAAGACCACACGGGGAGGATTGGTGGTTGGCTGCGCGGCGAGGCGCTCCCAGTCGGCGTCGAGGCAAAATACCTGCGCCTGATGTTCCGGTAGGCGCTCGACGAGCGCAGCCTGGGTCAGGATCACGGGCGCGCGGCTGTGCGACAGCATGTACTGCAAGCGCTCGGCGGGATACGCCGGATCGAGGGGCACATATGCGCCGCCCGCCTTGAGGATCGCCAGCATGCCGACGATCATCTCCAAGGAGCGCTCGACACACAGCGCCACCAGCACATCCGGCCCGACGCCCTGCGCCCGCAGATAGTGGGCGAGCTGATTCGCCCGCGTGTTCAGCTCGGCGTAGCTCAGCGCTTGCCCATCGAAGACGAGCGCGAGTACGTCGGGCGTGCGCGCCGCCTGCACCTCGATCAGCGTATGCACGGCGGCGGCGCGCGGATACTCGGCCTCGGAGCGGTTCCATTCGACGAGCATCTGCTGCTGCTCGGCCTCCGTCAGCAGCGCCAGATGGGCGATCGGCTGCTCCGGGTTGGCCGCGATGCTTGCCAGCAAGGTCTGGAAATGCCCCACCATGCGTGCGATCGTCGCGGCGTCGAAGAGATCGGTGTTGTACTCCACCGCGCCGCTGAGCCGATCGCCCTGATCCCACATGAACAGAGTCAGGTCGAACTGCGCGATCTGCTGATCGAGCGCGACCGATTCAAGATCGAGGCTGCCCAGCCGCAGCCGCGCTCCGGGCGCTCCCAGCGTCGCCGCGCCGACGCCATCCTGCCGCGCCTGCGTGGTCTGGAGCGCGAAGACGACCTGGAAGAGCGGGTGGCGGCTCGGATCGCGATCGGGCTGTAGGCGCTCCACGAGCAGCGGCAGCGGGTAATCCTGGTGCGCGAACGCGCCGAGCACGGTCTGCCGCACCTGCGCCAGCAGCGATTGGAACGTGGGATGACCCCCGAAGTCGGCCCGCATCGGCAGTAGATTGACGAAGTAGCCGAGTAGCCCGGCCCACTCGGCCCGGCTGCGCCCGGTCGTCGGCGATCCGACCAGGATGTCGCGCTGGCCGGTGTAGCGATGCAGCAGCGTTTGAAAGGCCGTCAGCAGCGTCGTGTAGAGCGTGACGCCCGTCGTCTGCGAGAGCGCTTTGAGCCGCTGCGTCAGGCTGGCGTCGAGCGCAAAGGCGCGCGTCGTGCCGCGATAGCTCTGCACGGCGGGACGCGGACGATCGGTGGGCAGATCGAGCGTTGTCGCGGCATCGGCCAGGTGATCCCGCCAGTACGACCAGAGCCGCTCGCCCTCGGCACCGGCAAGCATCTGCGCCTGCCAGCGCGCATAATCGACGTAGCTCAGCGCGAGCGGCGCGAGCGGCGCTGCATAGCCCGCGCGCTCGGCGGCATAGAGCAGGCCCATCTCATGCATCAGCAGATCCAGCGACCAGAGATCGGCGATGGTGTGATGGATCGCCAGCAGCAGCACGTGCCCGGTCGCCTGGCTAAACAGATTGATCCGCAGCAGCGGCCCGCGCTGGAGATCGAAGGGCCGCCGCGCCGCCGCGCTCAGCCGCTCGTGAATCATCTCCAGGCTCCAGCCAGTCGCGTCCTCGATCTGGAAGCTGATCTGCGGCTCGGTGTCGATCTGCTGCACCGGCTCTCCCGCGCGATCGGCAAAAGTGGTGCGCAGCGCGGCATGACGCTCGGACAGCCGCGCGAAGGCCCGTTGCAGCGCCGCAGCGTCGAGCGCGCCCCGCACCCGCACGGCCTGCGCGATCGTGTACGCGGCGCTCTCCGGAGCGAGCTGGTGCAGAAACCAGAGCGCGCGCTGCCCCGCCGAGAGCGGATGCGCGCCAGTTGGCGCGACCGGCTCGATCGGCTGGGCGGTGCCCGCTGCTGCCTGCGCGCCAATGTCGGCGGCAAGCTGGCCGATGCTCCACTCTTGCAGAAACGCCGCCATCGGCACGACGATCCCCAGGCCAGCCTCGACGGTATGTTGCAGCTCGACCGCCATCAGCGAGTCGAGGCCCAGGCCGCTCAAGGGCTGGTGCGCATCGATCGAATCCGGTACGACGCGCAGCACCCGCGCCACCTGCGACCGTAGATAGGCTTCGAGCGCCGCCTGGCGCGACGCCGACGGCAGCGCCAGCAGATCGGCGGGCAGCAGATCGATCGTCGGCTCCGGCTGTGTGGTTGCCTCGTGGACGCTGCTGCCGATCGCGTCCAGCGTCCCGGCCAGAAACGCGGCGCGGCAGGCGTGGCGCTGGATCTTGCCGCTTGAGGTCTTGGGCATGCCGCCGGGCTTCAGCAGCACCACCGCGTAGGCTTGCAGCTCGTGCTGCTCGGCGACCGCCTGACGCACCGACCCGGCCACCTGTGCGATGTCGGCATGACGCTGCTGGCGCTCGACCTCGCAGACAACTACCAGCCGCTCTTCGTCGTCCACGTCGACCGCGAAGGCCGCCGCAGCGCCCGGACGCAGCGCGGCATGGCTGCGCTCCACGGTGTGCTCGATGTCCTGCGGGTAGTGGTTGCGGCCACGGATGATGATCAGGTCTTTCAAGCGCCCCGCAACAAACAGCTCGCCGTCGTGGAGGAAGCCCAGATCGCCCGTGCGCAGGAACGTTCGCGAATCGCCGTCGATCGTCGTGTGGAACGAGCGCTCAGTTTCTTCCTGGCGGTTCCAGTAGCCCTGCGCGACGCTCGGCCCGGCCACCCAGATCTCGCCGACGCGATCCGGCGGACACGGACGCAGCGTGTCGGGATCGACGATCCGCACCTGCTGATCGGGCAGCGCTTCGCCGGAGCCGACCAGCATGCGTGTCGCTCGATCGTCGCCTGCCGCCGCGACAACCTGATGCTCTGCGAGCGCCGCAGCCTGGAATTCCCGCACCGTCGGCGGCGCGTCCACACGCCCACCGGAGACGATCAGCGTGGCCTCGGCCAGACCGTAGCACGGATAGAACGCCTCGCGCCGGAAGCCGCACTCCGCGAACGTGGCCGCAAAACGATCGAGCGTCTCGGCGCGCACCGGCTCAGCGCCATTGAAGGCCACCCGCCAGCTTGAAAGATCGAGCGTCGCGCGCTGCTCCGGGGTGATCTTGCGCACACACAGATCGTAGGCGAAGTTCGGCCCGCCGCTGGTGGTAGCTTTGAAGTCGGAGATCGCTTCGAGCCAGCGCAGCGGGCGCTGCAAGAACGCCAGCGGCGACATGAGCGTCACCGGAAAGCCCGCGTAGAGCGGCTGCAAGATCCCGCCGATCAGGCCCATGTCGTGGTACGGCGGCAGCCAGATCACGCCCCGGCTGTCGGGCGTGTGCCCGAAGCCGTGCTCGATCAGCGCCAGGTTATGCAGCAGGTTGGCGTGGGTCAGCATCACGCCCTTGGGCGCGGCGGTCGAGCCGGAGGTGTACTGCACAAAGGCCAGCGTGTCGCCGCTCAGCGCGGGTGGCCGCCACTCGTCGGCCAGCCCGTCGGCCAGACTATCGGTTGGCACCCAATGCAGCGATTGAAAATCGGCTGCCTGTGCCGCGAGCGCCGCGCCCAGCGCAGCGGTAGCCTCTGTGGTCAGGGCAATACGCGGCTGTGCATCACGCACGATCGCACGTAGCCGCTGCGGCAGCGCACGGTCCAGGCGGGCAGAGGTCGGAGGATAGGCGGGGATCGCCACGACTCCGGCGTACAGGCAGCCGAAGAACGCGGCGATATAGTCCAGGCCCGGCGGGTAGAGCAAGAGCGCGCATGTTCCTGCCGCGTCTGCCTGTTGCAGCCACGCGCCGATCGCTCTGGCGCGCAGATCGAGTTCGGCATAGCTCAGGCTGCTTGTTTTGGTTGTGTCATCGGCGAGGAACGTGTACCCGCACCGATCCGGCTGCCGCGCCGCGCGACCACGTGTAAGCTCAACCAATGTGGCATAGCGCGGCGTTAAGTTAACGGCTGATCCGTTCATTGGGGGGCCAATTAATCATGGTGTTCGTGATGACGCTGCATCCCTAGCCTCACAGTCGGCTGCGATCTCTCCAGCGCTCGATGGGATACAGGATCGTGAAAGAAGATAGCGGCTGCTAAGGTACATACCCTCGAAAAGTTAAAGACAATATAAAATAATTGCCGGGGTATGTCAACTCATCGAGGCATGAGCATATCAAGGTATCGGGCTACACACAGCTCAAAACCCGCATGTTAAACACACCAGCTACACACGATGGGTTCACTGCGATAGGGCCTTCATGATCGCCAGCACCGCCGATTGCCTGGGCCAGATCAGTACATTCGTGCTATACTTTAGCGCATGACGACAACGATCGAGCGACAGCCGATGCCAGGACGGCTGGCGGTGAATGCCGTCGAGGCGCGTAGCATCCTGACCGCAACACGCGGCTTTACCAGCGTCGCGGTGCCAGATACCGGCTTTCACTATAGCCTGAATCCGTACCGTGGATGCTCCTTCAATTGCAGCTACTGCTACGCGCCCGCCTTCGTCTTCAACGACGACGCGCGGCGTACCTGGGGCCGCTGGGTCACGGCCAAATCCAACGCAGTTGCTCTGCTGCGCGCCGCAGGAAAGCGCGGCAAGCTGCGGGGCAAGAACGTGTATATGTCGACCGTCACCGATCCGTATCAGCCGATCGAGCGACGGCTGTCGCTGACCCGCGCCTGTATCGAGGCGCTGCTCGACTACCCGCCCCGGCTGCTGACGGTCCAGACGCGCTCGCCGCTGGTGGTACGCGACATCGATCTCTTCGCCCGTCTATCAGGTCGCGTGGCCGTGTGCATGTCGATCACCACCGATGACGAGGCAGTTCGGCGCATCTTCGAGCCTGCCTGCGCGCCGATCGGTGCGCGCCTCGACGCGATTCGCAGGGTGCGCGAGGCGGGCATTCCCACCCAGGCCAGCATCGCGCCGCTGCTGCCGTGCGACGCCGAGCGCCTGGCCGCGCTGCTCGATCCGGCGGTCGATTGGGTGGTCGTCTCCACGTTTCGCGATGACGGCGGATCGGGCGGCAAGACGCGCGCCCTGGCTGCTCAGCTCTACCACCAGCACGGCTACGGCGACTATCTCCACGACGGCGACGAGCAGGCGGCGGCGGTGATCGAGACGCTGCGGCGGGTGCTCGGCCCGCAGCGCGTGCGCGTCGGCAAAGACGGCTTCGATCAGGTCTGCCGCGAGCTGGGCGTGGACGATCCGCCGCCGGAGCAGCTCAGCTTGTTCTAGCGCGTGAAGTGGATGCCGAGCGTGATAGCGAAAACGCCAGAGCGCGGTGCTCAGCAGCCATCCTCTGGCTGTAAAACCTCGCGCCTCAGGATCTTCCCATCTGCTGCTCGTGCTCGCTATTCATATATGACACGCACGCTACTTGACATGGTTTATTGGTGTAAGTACAATGTAATTACAGATCGCTGCTGAGATCCATGGAATGAGGTCGGCATGAACACTGTATTTAAGACCCGCATCGTGAGGATCGGCAACTCGCAAGGCGTCCGTATCCCAAGACTCTTTTTGGAACAAATGCAGTTGGGGGAAGAAGTCGAGCTAGAATTGCAATCCGACCAGATTGTCATCCGCCCAGCACGCCGGACACGAGAAGGATGGGATCAAGCGTTTCAGAGCATGGCAGAGCAGGGGGATGACCAGTTGCTCGATAGCGATGTCCTGCAAGCAAGCGCCTGGGACGAGGATGAGTGGTCATGGTAGTCAAGCGCTTCGACGTCTACCTGGTCAACCTCGATCCAACCATTGGGAGTGAAATCAAGAAAACACGGCCATGCCTTATCATTTCGCCGGATGAGATGAATCGCTATATCGCGACGGTGATCGTGGCGCCGATGACGACGAAAGGACAAGCATATCCATCGCGCGTGGAATGCCACTTTCAAGGGAAAGAAGGTCAAATCGTCCTCGATCAGATTCGGACGGTTGATAAAGCGCGCCTCGTGCGACGGATCGGACGGATCGATGAGCAGAGTCAAACTCATGTTCTTGCCGTCCTGGCTGAATTGTTCGCCGAGTAGTACAACCGCTACACGCAACCTCAACATCGTATGGCGCTAACTCCACTGCTTGTCTATCTAAGATTCTGAGCGAGCAAAGACTTGAGGCTATCCATACTTCTCTACTTCTCTTGCGTTTCTGGTTTGAGCGTAGCTCCACTGATCACGAATCTCATTTATAGAAGTAAGTTCCACTCGAACTCTACCTTATCCGACTCGCCCGAATAGCCCGATCCGCTCATGACTCTTGAAACCTGGCGGAATCCAGCGCCGCGCGGTAGCCTGCTCAGGACACATTCGATCGCCCATGTGTCGCTCGTTTACGCCATGCGCCGCATGCGTTGATCCAAGGAGCATCTTCGATGACCCGTCGTTCCGCCTGTGCTCTGCTTGCGCTGGGATCGTTCCTGCTTCTCCTGACAGCCTGCGCCCCTGGACGCACCCCCAGCCAGGTCGCGGTCGGCGCAACCTCAACGCCAACCGCCGCGCCGCCCGCGCCAACGCCCGTGCCCCAAAAGGCAACGCCCACGCCCAATCCGCCGACCGCAACGCCGCTGCCGCCAACCGCCGCGCCGACGACCACGCCCCACGCGCCGGAGATCGCCGCGCCCGCCGGATGGAATGCGTACGATAAATCGGCGGTCGGCTTTACTTTTGCGCTGCCGCCTCAGTGGGAGGTTGCCGATCTGGATCAGGAAGACGCCGACGAGCTGATCGAGCGCATGCAGCGCGAGATCCCTGAGATGAGCAACTTCGGCGCTTCCACGGGCGATCTCCTCGCCGGTGGCATCAAGCTCGTCGCCTGCGATTGTATGGAAGCCGCGCAGAGCGGCACGATCCCGGCCAGTATGAACGTGATCGTCCAGCCGCTCCCACAGGCGGTGCCGTTCGATCTGATGGTTCGGCAGGCCATCAAGGCGCTCGAAGCGATGCCGTTCACGGTCAAGCCGGTGAAGCACACACGCATTCCGCACCCCAGTGCCGACGCCGAGGCGATCCAGTATCGCATGCGCACGACCGAGGGCCGTACGGTCACGGCGACGCAGTACGTGCTGGCAAACGAGCATCGCCTGATCATCGTCACGATCACCGCGTCGATCGCCAAAGCCGAGCAGCTCACGCCGACGTTCTACAAGATCATCCAGACGTTTCGCCTGACCGCCTACAAGAGCCAGCAGATGTAGCCAGGGATCTCTACTCGATAGCTTGATCGGCGCTCACCGCCTGACGCAGCGAATGATGAGATTCTGGTACACTTTCGTCTATGCGCACACTGGGAGACAACCATGACTGACCAGTACTCGCTCTGGACGTCGTCTGGCAGCGACCAGAACATCATGTAACGAGCCGTTCAGATCAATGCTCACCACAGCGCGATCAAATGTATTGCCGCTTGACCACGACGAGGCACGTCATGCCACCTACGTTTAAATCGATGTTCCCCCACGTGTACGCCATGACCATCGCAGCGGTCAACGTTTTCCTGATCGAAGACGGCTCCCATCTCACGCTGATTGATACCGGCAGAGAGAGCAGCGCCCAGCCGATCCTGAACGCCGTTCGCCAGCTTGGCAGGCAGCCCACCGACATAACCAACATCGTCCTGACTCACTGCCACCCCGACCACGCGGGAGGTCTGGCCGCGCTCAAGCAGCAGACCGGGGCTGCCGCCTGGATGCATCGCGCTGATGCCGAGGTGGTGCGCGGCACCACGCCGATGGTCCGATCGAAGGTTGCGCCGGGCCTGCGCAACCAGATCGTGTACCGGATGCTCATCAAAAATATACTGCCGCACGTACCCCCGACGACGATCGAGCACGAGGTTTGCGACGGCGATGTGCTGCCGATCGCGGGTGGGCTGCAAGCGATCCACACGCCAGGCCACAGCGCGGGCCATACCGCCTTCTTGCTGCGCAGCGACGGCGGCCTCCTCTTCGCCGGTGACGCTTGCAGCAATATCTTTGGCGTCGGCTACAGCGTCGTGTATGACGACCTGCCGGAGGGTCGGCGCTCGCTGGCAAAGCTGGCGACCTTGGAGCCACGGGCGATCTGCTTTGGGCATGGCGGCGTGCTCAACGGCACCGGCGTGCGTAAGTTTCAGCGCGCCTGGCGCGACTAAGCGGCGACAATCGGCAGCCTCGATCGAGGCTGCCGGAGCCGTGGACTCGCGCCGATCACGCCGATAAGTACAGGAGTCCTATCTGCGCCCAGCCAATCAGGTCGATATACAATGTGTGGCCGCTGTGTTATGATTACAGCTACCGCAAACAACCCTGTATTACATCTATGCCTCAAGCTGGTGCCCTTTAATCACAGGAGTTACGCGGCCAAGCTTCCAGCCAGGAGATCTCGGCTTGCGGCAGCAGAGCAGCCGGTGCTGCCTGCTGTGCGCGGCGCGGTCAATCGGCAGCATGGGCGGCACACTATTGCAAGTTGCTTCAGCCCGCGTAATTCCTGCCAACACAGCCTGCTCGCGCAGCTTAAACGATATAGCATGGTCTATAGGATATGGTTAGCCGTACGCGGAGGATGCTATGCCCCGATATTCACGTAGATCCTCTCCGCCTCGACCGGGTCTTTTTTCAATCGGCTCGCTCCCACCGGCCCGCAGGGTACGGCCCGACGCGCCCGGCCTTTCGATTCTTGAGCAGATCAGTGATCTGGTCGCGATCCTCAATCAGCACGCCGCGATCGTAGATCTGAACCCGGCCTACCGACGGGCGATCACAGGCTCATCAGCCAACCTCGTCGGCACGTCGCTCCTGGCGCTGGTCCACCCCGACGACCGCGCGACCGTCCAGGCACAGTGGGCGGCGCTCACGCGAACCGCACAGCGCCTGACCTTTCGGCAGCGCGCCGCCGATGGCTCCTGGCGCTGGCTAGAGGCGCAGGCCGACCCCGTCGTGTGGCGCGGCAGCGCGCATGTCGTCCTCGTGGCGCGTGATGTGACGGCTCAGCGGGAGCACGAGGCGATCCGGCTTCAGCTCGCGGCGATCGTCGAGTCATCTGAGGATGCGATCATCAGCAAGCATCTGGACGGGACGATTGTAAGCTGGAATGCCAGCGCCGAGCGGATCTATGGCTATCGCGCCGACGAGGTGATCGGTCGTTCGATCGCGCTGCTCGTGCCGCCCGATCTGCCGGATGAGCTGCCGCGTCTCCTTGGACGGCTGCGGCAGGGTGAGCGGATCGAGCGCTACGAGACGCTGCGCGTGCGCAAAGACGGCACGCCGATTCAGGTAGCGTTGACGATCTCGCCGATCAAAGACGCTACCGGCACGATCATCGGCGCTTCGACGATCGCCCGCGACATCACCGAGCGCGTCGAGGCCGAGAACGAGCAGCGGCGGCTGGCAGCGCTGGTGCAGCAGCAGCACGAGCGCTTCAGGACGATCCTGACAACCGTGCCGGGCGTGGTCTGGGAAGCCTGGGGCCAGCCCGACGCGGCCACGCAGCAGATCGACTTCGTGAGCGATTATGTCGAGACGATGCTGGGCTACAGTGTGCAGGAGTGGCTGGAAACGCCCAACTTCTGGCTGTCGATCGTGCATCCCGACGATCGCGCGTACGCGGTGCAGCGGGCGAATGAGGTCTTTAGCGCGACTGACGCGAGCGGGAGCGAGTTTCGCTGGATCACGCGCGACGGACGCACGATCTGGGTCGAGGTGCGCTCCGCCCCTATCTATGACGCGGCGGGAAAGCCGGTCGGGATGCGCGGCGTGATGATGGATATTACCGGGCGCAGACGCGCCGAGGAGCGCGAGCGCCTGCTGGTCGAAGCCAGCAGCGTGCTTGCCCGCTCGCTCGACTACGAGACGACGCTGCAAAGTATCGCCAGCCTGGTTGCCTCCACGCTCGCCGACTGGTGTATCGTCGATGTTCTGGAGGAGGACGGCGTGCCGCAAAGCCTGGTCGTGGCCCATCGCGACCCGGCGAAAGTGGCGATGGCGCAGGATCTGTGGCCCTACCGCCCGCGCGCCTGCGCCGCGCGCAGTGTGCTGCGCTCAGGCCAGCCGATGCTGCTGACCGAGATCTCCGACGAGACACTGGCCGCTGAAGCATGCGACGACGATCATCTGCGTCTGCTGGGGAGCCTAGGCCCATCCTCGGCGATGTGCGTTCCACTGATCGCCCGCGACCGCATCCTGGGCACGCTCACCTTCATCATCGACACACCGGGACGACACTATACGCCGGAGGATCTGATCCTGGCTGAGGATCTGGCTAGCCGCGCGGCGCTCGCCGTCGATAACGCCCGGCTCTACCGCGAGGCGCAAGCGGCGCTCCGCACGCGCGACGATTTTCTCTCGATCGCCGCCCACGAACTCAAGACGCCGCTGACTTCGCTGCTCGGCTTTACGCAAATGCTGCTGCGTCGCGCGACGCAGGAGCCGCCCTACACCCTGAGCCGGCGCGATCACCAGGGATTGGAGATCGTCGCGGCCCAGACCAGGCGCCTGCACGACCTGATCGAGGATCTGCTCAATATTGGACGGTTGCGCGCCGGACGCTTAAGCGTGCATCGTCAGGTGATGGACATTGTTGGCTTCGTGCGGCGGATCGTGGCGGACCTGGAGCCGATGCTTGAGCGCCATGCGCTGACGCTGAGCTGTCCCGATCGCGCCCTGCTGATCGACGGCGATCCGCAGCGGCTGGAAGAAGTGCTGCAAAATCTGCTGCAAAACGCGCTCAAGTACAGCCCGTGCGGCGGTTGTATCCATGTGGAGGTGCTGGAGCAGGCGGGCCAGGTGTCGATAGCCGTATCGGATCAGGGCATCGGCATTCCTACCGCCGCTCAACCGCGCCTCTTTCAACCGTTTTATCGCGCGCCGACGAGCGCCGCAGCTAATATCAGTGGCACCGGCATCGGCCTGTACGTCGTCAAAGAGATCGCGACGCTCCACGGCGGCTCTGTCGACGTGCAGAGCGCTGAAGGCCAGGGCAGCACCTTTACGGTGCGGCTACCGCTGCATCAGCACGCCGATGACACCGCAATGCCAGATAAGGCGCGTGCTCGATCCTCGTAGGCGCTGCGCCCTGTCCGATCATCCCGATCGACAAACTGCCGTCGCGATTGTCACCGCTAACCCGTACCATCTTGTCCTCGCACCGCCGATGCGACCCGCCGCCGGGTGGGCACCGCGCGGCGCTTCGCTGCCCCCGCGCACGTCTGGTCCTGGTGATCGAAACCTGAAGTACTACACGATAGCAAGTACCATAGTACTCCTAGAAGTACCGGTTAAAATCGTGTAAAAAAAGAGGACAAGAAGCACCACATACCCAATCCCGGCTACTCCACGCTCATCCTCAGGAAGGAGCACTAGCACAGACCATCTCTGCCCAACCTGATCACACCCATCGTCCAGCCCTGGTGTGGAACCCCCATCAGGAACCCTGATCCGTTGCTTGGAGGAATGTATCATGAAACGATTCGCCACTCCGGTCGCAATCGCACTCCTCGTGATTGCCAACCTGTTCGTCGGTACCGAGGCCTTCGCCCATCGCTGGGGCTCGTGGCACTGGAACCGCTACGGCTCGTCTGTCACCATCAACATGTATAACACGGCCTCCTATCGGGCCGAGGCGAGCGGCGCGATCAACGACTGGAGCAGCAATACGATCCTCTACAACCCGCAGATCGGTTCGCACACCGACGTTCATGTCTTCGACGGCAACTATGGTGCCACCGGTTGGGCCGGCCTAGCCCAGATCATGAACTACAGCGGCAGCCACATTCTGCACGCTCACGCGCGCATCAACTACTACTACTCGATGAGCTCCGGCTACAAACGCGGCGTCTTCTGCCAGGAAATCGGCCACGCTTTCGGCCTCGACCACTCCAACACCGGGAGCTGCATGGGCCTCGGCTACTGGGCAGGCAACGGCTACTACACCAACTCGCACGACTGGAACGATATTTACAGCATGTATCGCTACACCCACCACTAAGCTCAGTCGCCGTACTTTAGTCGCCTAAGGAGACATCGATTATGAAGGTTACGCGCATTATCATCGGCGCGCTGAGCGCCTCGCTGTTGGGTCTGTCGCTGCTGGCCTTCGCGCCCAGCACCACCACGAGCGTTCCCCAGTGGCACGCTACCTGGCTCTATCATCCCCGGACGCTCGGCGAGGCCAAG
>DASUTC010000056.1 GCA_036374795.1 Herpetosiphonaceae bacterium | reverse complement strand
CAGCAGCACCTTTACCCAGGTCAGATCCGGCGGGTGGCACACCTGCGGGCTGCGCACCGATAGCACCCTTGCCTGCTGGGGCGCGAATACCTTTGGACAGGCGACCCCGCCCGCCGGCACCTTCGTGCAGCTCAGCGAAGGTTTCTACCACCACTGTGCGCTGCGAGCGGATGGCACGCCCGTCTGCTGGGGCGAGAACGCCTTCGGGAAGGCCACGCCGCCCGCCGGCACCTTTATCCAGATCAGCGGTGGGAGAAACCACACCTGCGGGCTGCGCACCGATAGCGCCCTTGCCTGTTGGGGGCTGAATACCTTTGGACAGGCGACCCCGCCCGGCGGTGCCTTTACCCAGGTCAGTGCGGGTTACTCACACACCTGCGGCATCCGCACCGATGCCACCCTCGCTTGCTGGGGCGAGAACACCTATGGGGAGGCGACACCGCCCGCCGGCACCTTTACGGAGGTCAGCGGCGGCGATAATTACACCTGCGCGCTGCGCACCGACCAAACCATCGTCTGCTGGGGGAGCACGAGCTTGGGACAGATCGCCGCACCGAGCGGCACCTTTACGGAGGTCAGCGTCGGCAGTAATCACACCTGCGCGCTGCGCACCGATGGGATGATTGCCTGCTGGGGCCGCAATGACTACGGCCAAGCCACGCCACCCCCGATGTGGTAACAGCGGGTCCATCGCCGATACGACGACCATGGTTGCGCATGGTCGTCGTATCCGGTGCTGTGTTCTCGTGGCGTGCGGGTGTCATAGGCCCCAGCCAGCACGGGGTCCGCACTCCCTGCGGTGCTCACGTTTTGTAACCCCCACAACGGTTAAGCATGCCGACACCAGTATGGCGCATACGGACGAGAAAAGATGGTCGCGTGACACGGCATGCACGTCTCGTTCCTTCCGTTGCTGCCTGAACCGCTCCCACCGATCAGCGAACAGCAGCCCCTTGCTCAGACGCTCCTCTAAGGCGTACCATAGCACACGGGAAGCGTTCCTGAGCAGGCGCTCACGGCCAACAGTTGGCGGCGCGCGGTACGTCTCGCCATGCTGGTTTGGCTGATTACCATGCGCTGAATCACCGTGTTCTGACCTCTCCGTTATCCGGCGTCGCTCCCCGCATGTGCGGTCTGACGACCCTGAATCTCTTCAACCACCAATTGGAGACTTTCGTCGAGCAGCGCGCGCAGCTCCGGCGCGAGCGTGATGGCACGCACCGCCTGAATCTGCCGGACCAGCGCGCTGTTCACCGACAAGAGCGCGCAGACCGCCTCGATCGCGGCCAGATCGTCCACGGCGCGCAGCTCCGGCTCCGCACAGGCATCGGCGTAGCGATTGATATACGGCGTATGAATCTCTAACAGGCCATGCAGCACTTTCGCCACGGCGTGCGCCGTTTGCTCCAGATGCACCACCTGGGCGGGAACGGCCACGCAGCAGCGGCCCTGGAAATCCAGAAACCCTGCCGTGACCTGCTCGGCATCGATCGCCCGTGCGACCTCGCCCGCATTCGCCCACGCCGGCAGGTGCAGGGCCAGGCCGACGAGCGGGCGCAGCACCACCTCGCTCGCGACGTCCGCATGCGTGATGATGTGGGCGCGCAGCTGATCGGCGAGCGCGCGATCCTGCCCAAGTTCGACTCTGCTTCCCCGCACGGGGGAGCACGGGTCATCGACCGCCAAGGTTCAAAATGTATCGTACTTAAGCGTCATGTCTTGCTTCTTTCCGGGTGTCCATATCGCTCCTGTCCAGCACCTGGACGCACGTTGTGATCTGCTCGATCGCTCTACCTCTACGTGCCGTATGCCCCATAGGGAAGCGATCCGCTGCATGGTGAGAGATGGGCCTCACCCTGGGCCGCAGCGTCTGGGCCTGACATCAGGCCGTCGGCGATCCGCTGCTGACGCTGCGCCTCGTGCAATCCGAGCAGCGCGCGTGCAGCATCGTCCCGGGTGATCTCCCAGATTAGTGTTTCGGCAGCATGCCGCGCCGCCTCAACGGCCACGATCGCATCGCCAGCGCGGACAAACGCCACCGCATGCATCGGAGGAGCAGGGACCTGGAGCGGTCCACGCAGCGTTCGCACTCGTTCGGTATCGTCGCATCCTGGCGCGTCTGGCGCGCTCACGTCCCGATATGCGCATACGGCAGGCGTGCGCAGCGCGGCGATCACGATCGTGTAGAGGTGAGCCGTCGCAGGCTCGCATGCGGCGGCACATGTCTCAGCGTGTGCCGCCCGGTCGATCAGCCGGGCGTACTGGACCGCCACCACAGGGCTGGCACAGGCCGCTGTCCTGGTGTCATCGTGGGGGCCGTGATCGACGAGCCGCGCATACCAGAACGCACTGGACGGCGTCTGACCTGCGTGCTGCCGGGTCTGCGCCCTTGGTCCATGCAGGAGCCCATGCAGCACGGCGCGCCAGGGTAGCGCGGTCAGCCCGTGGGCCTGCACCCATCGCCAGACCCGGCAGCAGGTCACCAGCGTCGTCTGGTCGTCGATTCCCACCTGATCGGGCAGGAGCAGATCCAGCTCGACGAGCAGCTTGGCGAGCGCTGGAGCATCGGAGATTCGTTGCGACGTGACCGTGTGCAGAACCGGTCTCGAAGCGCGTCCTGGGCCGCCCTGCTGGGTCAGGATGAGCAGGGCGTGCAGATCGTCGCCGACGGACAGACCTGCGTTGTGACATGCCGTTGCCAGCGCGCGGAGCAGGGTAGTGCAGGCGGTGATGATGTTTATGAGCCACCCCAAACGAGCCAGGAGCCGACGCCGAGGGCAACGATCGTGATGAGGGACTCGCCGACGCTGGAGAGCGGCCGTGGCAGCCCCACGTCGCGCGCGCTGATCGGGTACATGAGTGGGACGCCACTTGGCGTCACGAGGTCGCCGATTAAATGCAGCCCCTGGAACCACGCCAGCGCCGCCGGGACGAGCGCCCAGACCGGCTGGTCGCCCCGCCACAGCACCTCCGCCAGCACGGCCAGCAGGCCGCCCACGACGAGGCTATGCGTCAGTCGGCGATGCCCGCCCGCGCCCACGCGAATGAGCCGGAGCAGCAGCCAGCCCAGCGCCGGCCCGAGGAGCAGGGCTCCGATGAGGATGCCCAGGGCCGCCGCCAGCTCCGGGCGCAGCACGACCCGTCCCTGCACGGCGAGGGCATAGCCGACCACGCCGACCAGCGGCGCGGCGACCAGCGCTACCGCCGATTTGAGCCTGCGCGCAGGCCACGATCCCGATTCATCCAGGTCAGGCCACGTACACCCAACCGCTGAACCGACGATGAGGCCAACGCCCGTCAAGCCCAGCGGCACATAGGGCGTACCCACTTGCCAGACGCCGCTCGGTAGTGGGAGTACCTGGCTGGGCTCCAACCAGCGTGCGAGCGCCAGACCACCAACCGCACCGATCAGCATGTGTGTTCTAAAGCTGGACATGGATGCGTCTCCTTTCTGCGTTGTTTGCCCACCGGCATGGATCTGCCAGGCGAGCCTTCCTACACTGTCAATTCTGTTATGTCAATATAAACCAACAATCCCGCCCGTCAAATGCTGCTGACATCCTCGCTGCACCAGGATCGCACGCGCTCCTACTCCTCACGGTGCCACGCTTGCCGATATGCTCGTTCGCACTCGCCACTTGGCACGCGCGCGATCCCACTGCCGCTCTGCCCGCCTGCCGACCTGCCCCTGCCCTCCCACCGACCTGCCCGCGCCACCCGGATTCTGCCGACGAGGGTCTGCTCCCCGCCATGGACGGCCGCGCGGACCCAGGAGTGCGCTGCTCCCACCGGGGGTGCGCACGCGCGCTCCCTCGCTAGCGCTCGGATGCTCCGTGCTTCCCCCGGGAGTGGGATCGCGTGCGTCCCCAGGCATCGCCTCGCGTGGCGCGCAGGGCAACCGCACTGCCGGTGCATGGCAGATGCACTGCAGAGCAATGCAGTTGCACGGCAAAGGCAATGCAAGGTAGCGCAGCAGCAGGGCCGGGCATGGCAGCGCATGGCAGATCGCATGGCCGAAGCAGCGCGAATCGTCGGGCTGCCTGGCCTGACCTCGGAGCCGGACCGGCCCATCTGAGCTGCGGATCGGACCGTGTTGTTGGGGCCGAATCCACGTATACCCGTCGGACGGTTTCGCCTGTCTGGGAGCGCCGAAACCCCATCTTCTGTCTCGCAGTTGTCTCACGGTTATCTCATGGTTGTCTCGCGGTTGTCGCATCGGTTGTCGCGTCGGTTGTCTCGCGGTTGTCTCGCGGTTGTCGCATCGGTTGTCGCATGACTTACCGGCCATTCGCAGGCACCAGCGCGGGTCGTCCGGGCACTTCCGGCATCCACGCCGCCACCAGCGTCCCCCAGGCGTCTGGCGACGCCACCAGCGATCCCAGGAGGTTCGCCCGCTGCGGCGGCACGTCCTTCAGCGTCAGATACTCGCCCCACAGCGCCCCATACACCGGATGGGTCGCCTTGCTCGGCGTCGAGATCACGCCCGGTCCACCCGGCCAAGCATCCTGCCATTCCCGCGCGATCTGCGCCGCCCGCTTGCCCGGCGGCACCAGAAACACCGGCAGCACGGGCCCGCCCAGCAACTGGTGATACACCCGCTCCGCCGTCAGCGTCCGGTACATCAAGCCTTTGCCCAGCAGCACCTTCAGCGGCTCGGTGCCCCGGTCCACTTCTAGCGCCAGCCGCACCGTCTGATGCTGCGGGCCGTCCGGCGAGCCGTCATGCCAGGGGATGTCCCAGCCCGGGCGCGTTTGGACCCGCTGCTGCGTGTTGAATCGAATCACCAGGATCGCGTCGATGCGCTGCCGGGGATCGCTCACGTATTCGACGTGGCAGAAGATCGCGTCGACCATCGGGCAGCGCCGCACGGCGTCGATCATCGAGACACACCAGGAGGCGGCCAGCAAATCATGGGCCAGCTGCGCTTTCGGCACGTCCGGCGCGCGGCGGTCGCGGGTCCGCAGCGCGGCCAGGCTTGGCGCGTAGGGTTCCAGATCCAGCGCGTCGAGGAGATTCCTGCCCTCCGGGGTCAGCCCGTAGATGTAGGGCAGCTTCAGCGTGCGCTGTGATCGCCCCGTCCTGGTCGGCGTGACGTCGGCATGCGCCGTCTGGGTGTACCAGATCACGCCCAGCTTGGCGAGGTGGCTCAGGCGGCGAAACATCGTCGCCCGACCCTGATCCGGAAAAAAGACGTCTTTCAACCAGCGGCTGGAGACAAATTCCAGCCGTCCGAGGGCGCGCAGGACGGCCATGTCCCGCTCATCGCCCAGGCCAATCAGATCTTCAATCGGCAAGATCGCTGTCATGTCGTGGGTCCTCGCTACGGATGGTGCGTGGGACGCGGGCGACGCCGGCTAGGCGTCCGCGTCCGGTTCAAAGCCTTCAAAGCCGCCCACGAGATCGTCGGCCGCGCGCCGTTTGCCCCGCGCCGCCATCAGCTCGTCGAGCGTCGGAATCGTGTCCAGCTGCGTCCGCGTCGCCCGGTCGCGTTCCGCGGCCAGCGCTGCCACGGTATCCTGCTGCATCAGCTCCTCGGCCGTCGGCGCGCCCAGCGGACCGGTTGGCGCGGCACGGTGGGGCGGCACACTCCCACCACCTTTTTTCGCCGCTTTCTTGGCCTCGGCGGCGGCTTCCGCCCGCTCCTTGCGAACCGCGCTCGCCTCGCGCGACGCCATCAGCAGCGCGAACGCCATTGCCTCGGTTTCCAGCTTCGGCACGCCGGAGCCGAGATCCGACAGGATGCGAATCCGGTCAACTTTCTGCTGCTGGATCGCCTCTATCCCGTCGAGATCGGGGTCCATGCGCACGCAGCCGGGATGATCCAGGATGAACTGCCGCCGCGCCAGGCGGTGGGCTTTGGTCCGCGCGCAGAAGGCGTCGAAGGCCGCTGGATTGTGCATGCAGACCGCGCCCAGCCGCTGCACCGCCTCATCCCAGCGCACCTTGGCCAGCTCGTGGAAGCGCAAGATCGAGGCGTCCAGGTCGCGCTCGCGACTGTTGGCCGCTGGCGCCATCAGCGTGCGCCAGTTGCGGTACACCGGCGGCGGCGCATCTTCCTGGATGAGCTCCGGCTTGGGCAGCGGCTGCGCGCTGAACAGGTTGCCGCGACCGGCCAGCTTGAGATACTGGTGGAGCGCGTAGTTGTGGACCGGATGCACTTCCATCTGGGTAAAGTCGGTCTGCGTCAGGCCCAGCGCCCGATACAGGCCGGCATACGTGCTGGCGTCGTCGGCCTCGCAGCCCAGGATCACGCGCGTGCCCGCGTTGTCGGCCAGCGCGCCCATCACCTCGGACACGAGCTGGCTCAGACCCTGATGGACATACACCTGGCCGATGCGCATCGAGCGGAACTGGCTCAGCATCGTCTTGAAGAGCGGAATGTTATCGTTGGCGATCACCTGGACCTCGTCGACGATGATCGGCCAGTCCGGGCGCTGGGCTTCGGGGACGTTCGTGCGTGAGAGCGCGGCCAGGCGCAGCTGCGTCAGGAGCAAGGTGATCGCGATCGAGGCGATCTGGCCCTGGCTGGCGCTCACACCCATCAGCAGGATGCCGTTATTGTCCATGATCTTCCGCAGGTCGATGCTGCAACTCGGCGCAACCAGCATGGCCTGAAGCTCAGGAAACGACATCAGCTGGTCGAGGCGGCGCTCGAACGACGCCAGCGATGCCTGCTGGGTCTGCGGCATCTCCGGGAAGCGGCGATCCCAGAAGTCCTGCACCTGGATGAACGCGCCGGGCAGCCGCCCCACCACCTGCGCGCGGTAGTCCTCGTCGCCGAAGAAGCGGATCAGATGCATCAGGGTCGGCTGCGGCTCGCCGCCGAGCAGCGCCAGCATGCCGAAGTTGGCAAACTGCTTGATGCCGACGGCCTCATTGAAGCGTGGATCGAGCGTCGGAAAGATGTCGAGCACCGTCGAGGCCATCATCGACGGGTCCAGGCCCAGCGACTTTGCGAGCGTCGGGCTGAGCAGGTTCATGCCGGGCCTGAGGTCTTCGCCGGTGATCCGCGAGCCTTCGAGGTTGACGATCGTGACGTCTTTCTCGCGGCCCAGGGGGATGATCGGCAGCGTGGTATTGACCAGATCTTTGGCCTTACAGTCCAGGCCCATAAAGCCCGCGCCGGCGCGGAGCAGCCCCTGCATATAGTTCAGCAGCATCACCGACTTGCCGCGGCCCATCGGCGCGGTGATCCAGGCGATGAAGCGGAACATGTCGTAGGGCATCCCGATCGGGGCCCAGCTCCCGTCGCTGCGCTCGCCCAGGCCCATCGACAGATGGGCCGGGTTCTGCGGATCGATAAAGGCATTGGCGGGCGGCGGCAGCCACTGCGCCATCACGCGCTCGACGCGATCGGCGAAGTCGGCGGTGGGCAGACACCAGAGCGTGGCCAGTTCAGCGGCGCTGAGGATCATGATCGGCTCCTTGATTGCAATGGCATGGTGGATGGGTCGTTAGGATAGGTGGCCGAGCCAGTCGCTCCAGATCGGCACCACCCGCGGATTGCGCGCGGGCATGACACTCTTGAGGATCGTGTTGAGACGGACCGGCAGACCGGCCCGCGTCCCCCGGTACCACAGCGTGCCGAGCACGGTTCTCGGCAGGGCCAGGAGCGGCACGGGAAGTACCCAGATCGCCGGTCCCAGCCATGCTGAGCGGGGGGTGCTCGACACGTACCAGACGGCTCCCAAGGCCGTCATGGCGAGGATCAGACCGGTGAGCCAGGCAAGTCGCGCGCGGGTGACTGGGAAGGGTGGCGGCGCGGGAATCACCGCGGGCAGCACCTGAATGGGTCCGGCGACGAGGCGCTGTTCCGCATTCGCAATCGCCTGGGCCGAGGCAGCGAGCGCTGCGCAGATGGTCGTGACCATGGTCTGTCCCGCCTCCGGCGAGGCCGCCACCACGATCGCCCGCACATGGAGGTCGAAGGCCGGGCCGGCGACTTTCTGCTCCATCACCCGCTTTTCGGTCGACGCCGCATCGAGCTTCAGCCGCTCCAGCATGGCCAGCACCTTCGTCCGCCAGACCCGATCCGCGACGGGGCGGAGGAGAATCTGGAAATCGCTCACAAAACAGTCGCGGAGCGGCGACAGGGTTTGGAGGAGACCACTCAGCAACGGACTCTCGCGGGCGGGAATCGCAATCGCCAGGGCGTCCGGCCCCTGCAGGCGGATGTCGGTCCAGCAGATGACGCGGCCCGGCTTCAGCTCGGCCAGCAGCGGATCGGACTGGATGTCCACCTTAGTACCCCGGCTCACGCCCTGAAACACCTTTTGCAGACTGGTGATCAGCGTCGGCGGTCCCTGCACGCTCAGGCCCTGCACCACCGCTAGCTCGGGCCGCCCGGTCCAGCGTAAGACGACCGGCGTGCCATCGCCGCGCAGGAGATTGGACCGGGGCAGGATGCCGTGGAGCGTGCGCAGCAGCGTCACGCCATCCTCGGGCTTCAGCGTCACGCTAAACGGCGTGCGCAGGCGCAGATAGGTCCGCTCCAGGGTGAGGGGACGGGTGCGCTGCGCGTACAAGCTCATGAGATGCTGGATCTGGCTGCCGATGAGCCAGATCCCGGCGACGGCCCAGGCAACGGAGATCCACGTGAGCAAGGGCTGGGGCGGAATCGGCGCGGTGCCGGCCGGTGGGAACGATTGCATCAGCGTGGGTGCGAGGCCCTGCCAGACCCAGGCTTTCCAGTCATACCCGGCGATCGGCGAGGGCAGCTTTGGAACGACCACGAACAGGATCGGCGCGAGCGCGGCACCCAGGCGGAGCAGTGCCTGACGCTGCTCCTGTTGCGCGTAGCGCGCAGCCAGCGACACGGGCTTGGGCTGGGAGGTCGGTTTTGAACGGGCGGCGGGCATGAGTCTTCCTCGTCGTCAGAACAGCAACAGATCATGGACATCGCGGTGGGCAATCGTCGGCCTATGCATTTAGACCGCGACGCGCTTCGCCAGCTCGGCACGCATGATGCGCACGAGCCGGTCATGCGTCTTGGTATGGACGGCGCCGCCGACGGGATAGCGCTGGCGATTCATCCGGCGCAGCAGATCTTCGTACCGTTCCTGCTGCGCGCGCAGCGGCTTTCGGTTCGCGACCACGCGCTCCACGATGTCCCAGGCGGCCAGCTCATCCACCAGGTGCGGCACGACTACCTGATAGATCCGCTCACGGGCCGTCTCGGCCTGGGCACCGCGCTCGAAGCCGCTGAGGTCACTGATCATGTCCGGCAGGGGAACACTGGCCTGCCAGGCCGCCCAGATCGCATCGTCATCGGAGTGCGCTGTTAAGCCGGATGCGGACGCCGCCCCCGCCGCCACATCGTGCGCCTCCGCGCTAGACGCGCCGTCGGCGGCAGGAGACAGCTCGGTCGGCGCGACGCGGATCGGTGGGCTGCTGCTCCATTGGCCCAAGCCGTTCGCAGCCTGCGTGGTTGACCCTGCCGCATCCTGGACGCGAGCGAGCGGTTCGGGGCGTGACACCAACGGCTGGACCGCGCCTGCTGACGCCTGGGAGACACCCGCGCGCTTCCGGTCATCCAGGTGGCGATCGATCACCGCCTTGACCACCTGCCGAATCGCCGTGGGATCACGATCGGGACACGCCGCGGCGATCTGACGCACGAGGGCCGGGATGCCCGTGCCCGCCTGCCAGGTCGTCCAGATCCGCGCATCCGGCCAGTCCGGCAGCATCGCTGCCGGTGGGAGCGGCGCGGCCTCTGGAGTGAGCATGCCGTCATCTTCCACGAGCACCCGCTCGCGTGCGCTCGTCTCCGCATCGGGAACCACGGTCGCTGGGAGGTCGTCCGCAGCGTGCGCCACGGCGTCGAGGAGCACCCCGGGTGTATCGTCCCCGCCGGCTTCGTCGAGGAACGCAGCATCTGGCTGCGCCCCCGCCGCGACCACCTGATCAGTCGGCTGCCCCGCGCTGGCCGGCGCGGCATGATGCGCCGACGGGTCTTCGCCATTCGGTGCATCGCCGAGCACAGGTGCCGTGGGCGGCATCGGGGTGGGGACGGGCTGCGCCGACCGTCGTTCGGCCAGCGATCGGTCGATCAGGGCCTTGACCGCGATCCGCAGCGCCCGTGGATCGAGCTGCTGCTGCGCCGCCAGATCGCGGACGATGGCGGGGATGCTGGTTCCGCTCCGCCAGCGTGTCCAGATGGCTGCTCCGTCCAGGGTCATGTCGCCCATGCACAGCCGAGCGCCAGCGGGAAGCGCGACGGAATCGTCCGCGTCGCCCGTGCTCCCTGAGTCATCCCCACCGATCGGGCCCGCCACATCGGCTGCATCCACGTTGGGGATCAGCAGGGACTCAGCACCAGACGCAGGCGGCGGACTGAACACGCCTTCGAGCACCGGGCTGCATGGCACATCGGCCTCGTCGCTGCTCGTCACGCCCATGATCGAAGACTCGTCGTCGGGAGCAGATGTGGTCATGGTCAGCGGAGCAGCATCGGTGGGATCATCCACCACGACGGGCAGGGGAGCCAGGTCAGCCGCAGCCGCTGGCGGCATGACCAGCAGATCGCGTTCGTACTGCTGATCCCCGTTGGCGCGCGTGACCATCGGAGCTGCGGCCACGAGTTCTCCGTCGCGCCTGGACGCTGGGCGGGCCGTCCATCTGCGCCGTGGTCGCACCGCCAGCAGCGATCGGCGTGGCACAGGGTGATGCTCTGTATCGCCCGTCTCGTCGCCCTGACGGGTCAGATCGTCCAGCGGCAGCGCTTGTGCCACGGGTGCATCGGTCGCAGCGACCAGGAGCAGATCGTCGTGCGCCGGATCTCGCTCCCGCAGCTGCGCGTCCGCTCGCGTCACCTGCACCGCTGGGAACAGGTCGGGTGCATCAACGAGGAGGAGATCCGGAGGGGGTTCCGCCAGCGGCTCGTCGAAGGCGGCAATCGCCGCCAGCAGGGACGCATCCGGCACGAGCGGATCATCGCCGACGGGCACGGCGTCCAGCGGCACGTCGAACCCGAACGTCGCATCGTCACCGACGAACAGCAGGTCATCCAGCGGCAGATCGCCATCGCCACCCGTCATCTCGTTTGGATCAAGGAGCGCCACATCCCAGTGGTCGAGCGACGCGAGATCGGTCAGGACCAATGCCGCTCCCGCGTCGGCTCCTCCGAGTGGAGCTGCTTCGAGCAGCCGATCGACGGGCTGATCGTCCAGGAGCAGATCCGGTGTGAACGCATCCCCCGGTGTCGCTCCCAGCGTGCGCGACACGTCGTGCAGGTTCATGGTGGCATCCGCCAGGTGGACCGCGTCATCCGCTGCACCAACGAGGTCCGCAGCGTCAGCCATGGAGCCTGAGTCGACGATCGCGCCAGTGTCATGCGCGGGGAACCCATCCTCCGCATCCACCAGGGCCGGTGCGACCGGATCGGCCGTGTCTCGCTCCGTCGTCGCCACGTCATCACGCGAAAGTCCCAGGAAGGGATCAGCGGCGAGCATCATCAGGGCATCTGGTAGGTCAGCTTCTCCCACCGCTGGTGCATGCGCGTTCGTGATGCGTGCTGCGGCCTGGCCCGAGGTCGCTGCTGGCGTTGGTGCTTCCCAGCTCGGAATCACCGGCGCGGCGGCAGGCACATCCAGTGCTGGAACAGGATCTTCCGTGGCGATCGCGACCGGCAGATCATGCGCCTGGCCGGGGAGTACGGCGGCTCGCTCCACCGTGGTCGGTTGGCCGGCATACCAGGCGTCCGCATCGTCCTGCCCTGCCGCGGTTTGGTGCTCCGGTCCATCGAGCGTCGTCACCAGCGACGTATGCAGCGCCAGGTCGAGACCCGCCGGCTCGGCCGTTAGATCGGCGCTCACGCGGATCGCTGCCCCGCCCAGTCCCGATTCAAGGTGCCAGCCATCCTCGACGGCGCGGATCGTGGCATGCGCGGCGGTAGTGCCCAGCACCAGTTGGATCGCGCGCGTCCCCAGGACCTCCGGCACGGCGAGCGCCGCGGGTCGGATGATCAGCAGCGGGCGATCCCCCTGTCCCGCCGGCGCGCAGGCCGCCAGCACGAGGTTCGCGAGCAGATCCCCGGCCCCATTCCCCTGATCCGCCAGCACAACGCCACCCCCGGCCAGCAGCACGCCTGCCAGATCATCGCCCGGTCGCGCGGTCAAGCCGTTCACCGCATCGGTCGCCAACTCAGCCAGGCCCACCTGCGCGAGCAGCGGGGCAAATTGCTCGGGCAGCAGATCAGGCAGCGGCAGCCGCGCGCCTGCCATCTGCAAGATGGTCTGGAGCACGTCGCGGTCGAGCGCATGCCAGGGAATGGCCGCACTCGCCCACAGATCGCGCCCATCGAGCAGCCGGATGCGGGTGGCCCACGGCGCGAGCAGCCCATCCGTCAGCAGGGGATGGGGCAGGATGGCCAGCACGCCCATCCCCTGGGCAAAGGCACGCCGCAGCAGGGCCAGCACCGCGTGGCGCTGCCGGGCGAGCGGCGCATCGAGGGCGAGCGTCAGGGCATGCCACGCCAGTGTCACGCCACTCCCATCCGGCTGCACGCCCAGGAGGAGGCCCGGCGCGCCGGGAGCGGCAAGCATGTCTGGGAGGGTCGTGGTCGTCAGGGCGTGGTCGTCGGATGGGGGCGTCAGCCGATCGGCAGATCCGGCATCGATCGCACCGACAGATGGCGCGGCTGGTGCAGGAATGACGGGCGCAGGGAGGGACGCGCTGGGTGCGCTGCGCGGTCCCAACCAGGGCGCGCCTCCATAGGCACGGAGCCGCACGGGCCGGGCGAGCTTGGCTGCCGCTGCTGGGATCTGCGGTGGGATCTGGGTGGCCGTCCACCCACGCTCCCGCACCAGGCGCAGGTGTTCCCGATCCTCAGCACTCGCGCGGACGAGTCCAGCACAGCGACCCGGTTTCCAGTGGAGCTGGACACTGATTGACGCCCAGGGGAACGTGTCCAGATCGAGCAGCGGCTGGGCGTCAGCGGTGGGGTGCAGCAGGGCGCGGATCGTCCACTCCGGGCGATCGGGAATGGCAGCAATCGGCTGGACGGCTCCGTCACGGCCCAGCACGATCGGGAAGACCTTCGTCGTGACCAGCTCGGCGACGGCATCCGGTACCTCGATCACCCAGGCCACATACGGCGTGGGCTTGTAGGGTGGTCCCACCAGGACCGTGCTGATCGTGACGGTGCCCGCGTGCGCCAGCAGACGCTGCAGTTCCTCCGTCACGATGGCGTCGGGGCTGGTGATTGGGCCCGTGATTCGGTAGCGCATCCTCGCTCCTGGTGTAATGTCTCGTCAGGGATTCCGGTGCCGGGCCGGTCTGCCCGCCACGCTCGGGATCTCGTCTCAGCATAGCGCAGGGGAGCGCTCGTCAGGAACGTGTTATCTGCCAACTTTGGGGCGTGTTGGGCTATGCTGGTCCTGGGACTCTTGGGGGACTGATCCCGATCGTGACGGCACCGAGGCAGGCGCAGCGCGCGTGGGGATGTGACGCCAGCGCTGTGTCTCCCTGACTCAGCCCCGATGTCTGATCACGAACACCGAGGAGGTCTTGGCGCACCACGGATACCTGTCCGTGTGTAGCGCGATGCGCACGAACAGGGCGTGCTGCGCTGTGCGGGATCGCGACGGTCAGGCGCAGCCATGCAGTTGGGGTCTGTCGGTACGCCGCGCTGGCGGATGCACGTGTTCAGTGGTGTTCCCACTGTATCCAAAACGCGCTACAATGGATCGCAGGTGATCACGCATGCCCACCCCCCATGTCTATCTTGCCGCAGCATCCTGCGGTGCTGCGCCCGCATTCCGGGGAATACGCAATGGCCGATGATCATGAGCAGGTGTCGTCGCTGGGCGCGTGGATTCGTCGGCGGCGGGAAGCGCTGGGTCTCACCCACATCGCCGTCGCCCACTGTGTGGGCTGTGCAGCCGTCACGATCCGCAACCTGGAGGCCAATGTGCGGCGTCCCGCGCGCCACATCGCGCTGCGCCTTGCCCGTTGCCTGGACCTCCCCCCGAATGTGCGCGATCTGTTTCTCCAGGTGGCGCGTGGCGAACTCCCCATATCTCGCTTACCGGCTCCGCGCACGGGCCTGGACGTTGCTCCACCGCTTCCGACCGGGGAGCCACCAGATGCGGAGGGTGGTTCGCTGGGATCGTGGCTCCGCCACCGCCGCGAGGCGCTCGGTTTGTCCCAAGCCGACCTCGCCCGGTGCGTGGACTGCCCCGACGTCACGATCCGCAACCTGGAGACGGACGTTGCGCGTCCATCGCGCCAGATCGCCGAGCGCCTCGCGAGGTGTCTCGCGATTCCACCGGACGAGCTTGACCGGTTTCTCCAACTGGCGCGTGGCGACCTCTCCGTACCACCCGTACCGGCTCCGCGCACGGACCTGGACGCTTCTCCACCGCTTCCGACCGGGGAGCCACCAGATGCAGAGGGTGGTTCGCTGGGCGCGTGGCTCCGCCGCCGCCGCGAGGCGCTCGGTTTGTCCCACGCCGACCTCGCCCGGTGCGTGGACTGCGCCGACGTCACGATCCGCAACTTGGAGGCGGATGTGGAGCCTCTCCGACGGCGGATCGCCCTGCGCCTGGCGCGGTGTCTCGCGATTCCACCGAACGAGCTTGACCGGTTTCTCCAGGTCGCCGCTGGCCAACGCCCCGTGGCGCACCTACTGGCTCCGCACGCGGGCCTGGATACCTCCCGACCACGGCCCCGTCAGGAATCATCGCCTGGTGGCGGCGTGCCTACCGACCCCGCCATCCATGTCGTGCGGATTCCCCAAGCCCCGGCCCCGGTGATCCTTAGCGGTCAGGTGAGGGATGCCCACGGCCAGGGGCTGGCGCAGCAAAGCGTGCATCTCCGCGCGGCCCGTGGTTCCGTGTCCGTCTTCCAGACCACCGATGCCACGGGCGCGTTTCGCGTCGAGGTGCCGCCTGGGACGTACCACATCGACCTGTCCGGGTCGCTCAGGACAAGCACCTGGCAGACCGCGTCGGGGCGCTACCGTCTCTCCACCGATGCGCGGCACCTGGCACCCCTCACCGTGCGGGAGAACACCACGCTGGATCTGGTGCTGCCCTTCAAACGTCTGATGGTCCACGTCGAGGACTCCCTCGGCCTGCCCGTTGCCGGAGCCCAGATTGAGACCCACCGGCTCAAGATCGATCAGCTCTCCCTGGGCATCCTGTCGGTCAGCGGGTCTTCCTTTTATGTGGCGCCCGAGACAGTCACGAACGCGGCAGGCGACGTGGTGCTGTGGCTCTTCCCGACTCCCCCTGGTCAGAGCTACACCTTGACCGTTACCCCGCCTGCGGGCATCCCGTTTGCGATCTTCCGCGTGCCAAATATTACGGTGACCAGCGACACCTCCACGATCATCATTCTCCAGTATGATGCGGGCGGGTCCGGTCCCTGATCGCGCGGCGGTTCTGGTGTGCCGGGGTGGTGTGAACATGGGGTCCGCCTGGCGGCTGCCCGATGCCGCCAGACCACGCTCCACGACGGTGAAACCCGTTTGGATCGCGACCACAGGAGGTCGAAATGGCTCTCTCAGTCCTTTACATGTCAATGTCCCTCGACGGCTCCATCGCCGACCCCGCCGATCGGCTCGGCGGCGACGATGGCAACCGGCTGCACCACTGGGCGCTTAACCCGGACGGCGAGTCCTTCCGGTCGTCCTGGCCGGCTGGGCATTTCGTCGACGACATCAACGCGACCGGCGCAGTCCTCGCGGGCCGGCGGACGGTCGAGATCGTCGATTACTGGGGCGGGAACCATCATGGCGTCCCGATCTTCGTGGTCAGTCACCGGCCGCCCGGCCCGTCCGCCGCGAACTACCCGCTGGTGACCTACGTGGCCGATGGGATCGCCAGCGCGATGGCCCAGGCCAAGGCCGCCGCCGGGGAGCGCAATGTGCTGGTGCATGGCGCGTACACGGCGCAGCGGGCGATCGAGGCCGGCGTGCAGGACGAGCTACAGATCCACCAGATCCCGGTGCTGCTCGGTGGTGGTCGTCGGCTGTTCGAGGAGTTGCCGTCGCGCGCCGCGCTGGCGATCGTCCGGGTGATCGACACGCCGGAGGCCACGCATATCCGCTCCCGCGTCCGCCGCTGAGCCGGTCGCCCAGCGGCTGCTTGGTGAAACGAGCCACCCCACCACGCCGACGCACCATCGCCATGATCCAGCGCTGGCTCCGATGACGTACAGGACCCACCCGCAGGGCCGTGTTGGCACGGCTCGGTTCAGCAGCGCCGCGTCCTGCCGGAAGCTGATCGTGAGAGTCGCGATCTGGACAATCTTCACTGCGCGGACCCACGTGCGCGGCTCAGTCGCTTGGGTCAGATCCGGGGCATGGCGGTGGACCCCTGCTCCCCACATGAAGATGCCAGCGCCACCTCATCTAATCGCATAACAGTATCGCTTTTGGATCGGAAACCGATCCCACAGCCGGGCTGGGATGTGGTGTACTCCCTCTACCGATGATGTGCCAGGCTATCGTGCGTCTGGAAAGCTGGCACGGTAGCCACGTCACGGGTGATCTTCGATGGATCGGCGCGGAGCAGAGATCATGTGGCCGGGATGCGCCAGGCTCGCTCAGCAGCAGTCCAGCGGTCGATATGGGTGCGTGTTCCAGCCGCCAGCGGAACCATCCCAACCAGAGGCTGACGCCCGGTTGCCGATGCATCGGCGACCAGCAGTGAAGCACCCAAGGCGTGCGTAAGACCCGCTGCCGGGGAAAGCTATCCTGCAGCTATGCACCTGCCACTGCTGATCCCAACCTGGTGGCTGACTCAAACCGTCAGCGATCGTTCAGACCCAGGTATCGCTCGTCTGGGAGGACCATCGTCCTACATTCGGTTCATTCCATCTAGGATACGCTGAGGCGCATTCACGGTTGTGCTCACACCATCATCCCGGTCCGCGTCCCGATGCCTGGTGCTCCCCGGCACCAGTGCCGCGTGGAACGGTACACGTCCAGTTTGCCGAACTGCTCCCCCGACCATCCCCCCTGGTCGCTCCTGATCCGATCGCGCATGCCTGACCGCGTGCGTCACGCTGAAGGAACTCGCTATGCTCACGGCTGTCTATCGCTGTCTGTCGCTGGTGTTCATCGTCGTCTTGCTCCCGGTGTGGCCTGCATCGCCCACGCGCTCTGCTGCCGCGGTGGACCGTACGGAATCTGTCCCCGCTGCCCCGCCGCGCCCCGAAGCGTCCACGGCACCGACTCCAGCCCCAGCCGCACCACCCGTGACCATGGCCACAACGCCGACCGCCTGTACCTTCGCGCCGATCGCCCTTTACCGAGATACGCTCGCCACGGCCGTACCGGGCAGTGAGCTTGTCGATATGCTGAACGGCACTGGAGCCGGGAACTTTGGCTGGCTCTCCTGGACCGGGAAGCAGGACACACCCACGCTGGCGCGCAGCCTGACCCCGCCGGGCGATAGCCAGACCTATGTCAATCCCGACGATCCGCAGGATCACCATCTGTCGCTCGGCGAGTGGGTGCGCGGCACCACCGGCGTTGGCACCAGCAGCGCCGTGCGCCAGGCCCTGGATCAGCGGCTCGCGGTCGAAAGCATCGTGCCAGTCTGGGATACGGCGAGCGGGAGCGGGAGCGGCACGCGCTATCATGTGGTCAGCTTTGCGCGGGTGCAGCTCACCGCGTATCAGTTGCCGGGCCAGCACCGGATCTCGGCGCGCTTCCTGGGCTGGCAGATCTGTGACGATCCCGCCCTGCCGAAGATCAATCAGCCGCCCACGGTAGACGCGGGACCGGATCAGCGCATCGACGACCCCGCAGCCACCGTGGCGCTCACAGGCACCGCAGAGGATGATGGCCTGCCCGCGAACACGGTGGCGCTGACCTGGAGCGTGGTCTCCGGCCCTGGCACCGTGACCGTTGCCGATCCCCAGGCCGCGACGACGACCGCAACATTCAGCGCGCCTGGGGTGTATGAGCTGCGGCTCACCGCCAGCGATGGCGAGGCCGAAGCCAGCGATACCGTGTTGATCGTGCTCCTGCCTGATAATCAGCCGCCGATCGTGGATGCAGGGCCGGATCAGCTCATTCCATCGCCCCTGACGATCTTGCCGCTGATCGGCGAGGTCCGCGACGATGGGCTGCCGACCACCGCCACTCTCAGCGTGCAGTGGGCGCTGGTTGACGGTCCGGGCACGGTCACGTTTGGCACGGTGGATCAGCCGGAGAGCACCGCCGCGTTCAGCGTGCCCGGCGTCTATACGCTGCGGCTGACCGCCGACGATGGTCTGCTCACGGGCGCTGACGAGGTGCAGATCACGGTGGCGCGCCCCACGCCAACGGCGGCGCCCACGGCGACCGCCACCGTCACCCCAACGCCGACCAACACCCCAACGCCGACCAACACCCCAACGCCGACCCCAACCCCCATCAATCAACCTCCGTTTGTCGATGCGGGCGCGGATCAAACCTTGACCCTCCCGACCATCACCGCAGCTCTTGATGGCCGGGCCATCGATGATGGTTTGCCTGCGGACGGAACGTTGCAGATCCTGTGGAGCCAGGTGAGCGGACCGGGAACCGTCAGCTTCGGGGATGCCGGTGCCGCCACGACCACCGCCACCTTCCGTACCGCCGGGATCTATGTGCTCCGGCTGACGGCACGCGACTCGGCCCTGTCAAGCAGTGATGATGTGGTGATCACCGTCGCCAACCCAGCCAGCACGCAACCGGGCGGTATCTTTATCACCGGGCATGATCCCGACTATCACGCCTACAGGGGCTCCAATGCGCTCGGATCTCAGCACATTATCCAGCGGGCGATCACCTATGTGACCTGGGGCAAAGCCAACCCGAAGATCTTGTTGGTCACGGATCTGCGCAATCCGAACGGCGATCAATCTGACCCGCGGCTCGGTCTCCAGGCCGCCGGATTCACCTCCTATGCGCTTGCCGATTATGGGTCTGGGACAGCCGGGGTGCTTGACCTCCGCACCGTGAACTTCAGTGCGTATGATGTCGTAGTCGTCGCCTCCGACTATGGCGGCTGGTTGCGTCAGGACGAGCTCGACATCTTGAATAGTCGGTCGATAGAGCTCTTGAACTTTGTCAACGCGGGCGGCGGTCTGGTGGCGTTCAATGAGTCGGGCAACCGGAGTGCCGGCTTCCGCGTGTACACCGGGACGACTCGGGATCGATTCAAGTTTATCCCCTTTGTGATCAGCACCGTCGGCTTCAATCAGACCGAGGTCGGGATTATCGTGACCCCTGCCGGCGCAGCGATGGGTCTGACCAACGCCGATCTCAATGGTAATGCCTCCCATAGCGTATTTCAGCAGGCCGGCGGCATGGACGTGATTAATGTTGACTCGCGCGGGCAGTTCTTAAGCCTCGCCATCCGCGGAAAAAATCTGACGCCAGGAGGTATCGGCAACAATCCCCCAGTGGTCAACGCCGGGCCGGATCGCCAGGTCGCCCTGGCGGATACGCCGATCACCGTGCAGGGAAACGTCAGTGATGACGGCTTTCCCCGCAACAGTACCGTGTCGGTGGCCTGGACGCAGGTGAGTGGGCCAGCGCCCGTGACCTTTACTGATCCAACCCAGGCAACTACCAGCGTGCATCTGAGCGCGTTAGGCACCTATGTCCTCCGACTCACGGGCAGTGACTCGCAGCTTACCAGTAGCGATGATGTCACGATCACGGTCCTGCGCGATCCACCACCACCAACGATGACCCCAACGGTCACGGCCACGCCAACGGCGACACCCACACCGACCAATACGCCGACGCCCACGCCCACGCCGGTCCCGCCACCGCCGCAGCTTGCGATTCCGGGCTGGATCGCCGGTCCGACGAATGGGACGGCGATCAGCGGGAGGGTGCCGATCACGCTCCTTCCGGGCATGACCCTCGCCGACGGCACGCTCGACTACTGGCCGGTCGACGATCCCAGCCGGGTCACGACGATCGCGACCCAGATCACCGGCAGCGGCACGATCGGCACGCTCGATACGACGGTGCTTGCCAACGGCGCGTATCTCATTCGGCTCCGCGCCACCGGCGCCGATGGTCGCACCCTGTATAGTGGCATTCAGGTGACGGTGAGCGGCGAGTACAAGCCGGGCCGGGTCGCCTTCAGTCTCACCGACCTGACCGTGCCGATTACCGGCCTGCCAATCACGATCGGGCGCACCTACGATAGCCTGGAGCGCCATCAGGTCGGCGACTTTGGGCATGGGTGGAAGCTCACGGTTGGCAGTCCGAAGCTCACGGTGGACAGCGCCAAGAACGTGACGCTGACCCAGCCGGGCGGCAAGCGCGTGACCTTCGCGTTCACGCCACGCTCGTCCGGCGGAATATTTGGCTATCTCTACACCCCGGCCTACACGCCCGAAGCCGGGGTCTATGGGAGCCTCACCGCCAACGGATGTTCGCTGCTCGTGCGCTCCGGTGGGCAATGGCTCTGCTTCCTCGCAGCGTCCACCGACTACCGGCCAACCACCTACACCTACACCGATCCCTATGGTCGGGTGTATACGATGGGCGCGGATGGGTCGATGCGGTCGATCAAGGAGTTGACCGGCACCACGCTGACCTTCAGCCGCGATGGGATCACCAGCAGCGCCGGCAATCTGAACGTGCCGTTTGTGCGCGATGCGCAGGGCCGGATCACCACCGTGACCGATCCCGACGGCAACGTGTATCGCTACAGCTATGATGCGGCAGGGAACCTGGTCGATGTCACGCGGCCCGGCGTTGCGACGCCCGAAAGCTACGCCTACGACGCCAGCCATCTGCTCACCAGCGCCGTCGATCCCCGCCGGGTGACCGTGGCGACGGCCACCTACGATGCCCAGGGACGGTTGACGAGCGATACCGATGCCTTTGGCAACACTACACGGTATAGCTATGATCTCGCCACCCGCACGACCCGGATCACGCTGCCGGATGGCGGCACGGCGATCACGACCTTCAATAGTGCGGGCAAGCTCCTCAGCGAGACCGATCCGCTCAGCCGGACAACCAGCTTTGTCTACGACAGCAATCTCAACCAGATTGCGGAGCGCAATCCGCTGGGCCAGACCACCACATCCACGTATAGTACCAAGGGTCATCGCACCTCCATCACCGACCCGCTCGGCAACACCACCCGCTACACCTATACGCCCTACGGCGGCGTGACCAGCCTGACCGATCCGCTGGGGCAGGCGCTGTTGATTAGCCCGACCGCCAACTCGTTCCCTGCCCGCGTGATGGATAGCCTGGGCGTGCTCGGCGAGGCCACCTGGGATGCGCGGGGCAATGTGTTGAGTCGCACGAATGGCAATCGGCATCGCACAACGTTCACCTACGATGCTGTTGGCAACGTACTGAGCGAAACCGACGCGCTCAGCGGCACCACGACCTACAGCTACAGCCTGCTGGGGCTGCGGCTCAGCGAGACGGATGCCCTCGGCACTACGACGCGCTCGACGTACGACCCGCTGGGCCGGCTGCTGAGTGTGACCGATCCGCTGGGGCAGGTCACAAGCTACGAGTACGACGCGAGCGGCAACACCACGGCCGAGATCGATGCCGCTGGTCGCCGCACCCGCTATGAGTACGACGCCACCAATCGCCTGACGAAGGTCATCTATCCCGACAATACCACCGAGCAATACACCTACGACTGGCGCGGCAACCGCTTGACCGAAACCGACCCGGCGGGGCGAATCACCCGCTACGAGTATGATGCCGCCGGACAGCTCATCAGCACCACGTTCACCGACGGCGCGGTGATGCAGAGCACCGTGCGTTACAGCTACGACGCGACGGGGCGTCCGATCAGTGAGACCGATGCGCTCGGTCACACCACCACCTACACCTACGATGCCGCTGGTCGCGTGCTGTCGATCACCGATGCGCTTGGGCACGCCACCACCTACACCTACAACGCGCTGGGCCAGCGCGTCACGATGACCGACGCCAACGGGCATATCACCCGCTACACCTACGATGTGCGCGGTCGCTTAATGCTGACGACCCATCCCGACGGCACCACCAGCCGCGCGACGTATGACGCCGCTGGCAATCAGGTGAGCGCGACCGATGAGGCGGGCAACACGACCGGCTACCGCTACGATGCCGTGGATCGGCTGCTGGCGGTGACCAATCCGCTCGGTCAGGCGACCAGCTACCGCTATGATGCGCTGGGCAACCTGACCGAGATCGCCGATGCCAACGGCCATACCACCGGCTTCGCCTACGATGCGCTCCAGCGGCTCACGAGAAAGACCTGGGCGGATGGATCGTTCGAGGTGTTTGGCTACGATGTCGTGGGCAACCAGACCAGCCATCGCCTGGCGGACGGGCAGACCAATACGTTCGCCTACGATGTGGTGGACCAGTTGGTCACGGCAACCTACGCCGACGGGCAAGCCGTCAGCTACACCTACACGCCGGTCGGCGAGCGGGCAACCGTGACCGACCGCCGGGGCGTCACCCGCTACGCCTACGATTACCTGGATCGGATCACCGAGATTGCGCAGCCCGATAACCGGACGATTCGCTACAGCTACGACGCGGCGGGCAATCGGCGCTCGCTGACCACGGCGGCGGGTACGACCACCTACGCCTATGACGACGCCGATCGCCTCAGCAGCGTGACCGATCACGAGAATGCGACGACCACCTATCGCTATGATGCGGTCGGCAACCGCACGCAGCGCAGCTATCCGAATGGCGTGGTGACCGACTACACCTACGACCAGCGCGACCGCCTGATCGGCATCATGCAGCGGAACGCCGCGCAGGGGGTGATCGCATCCTACACCTACACGCTCGATCCGGTCGGCAACCGCACGCGAGTCACCGAAAGTGACCAGCGCACCGTCGAGTGGCGCTACAACAGTGCCTCCCAACTCACGAGTGAGACCGTCCGTGGAAGCAGCGGCGGGCTCGTCTCGCAGACCAGCTACACCTACGACGGCGTGGGCAACCGGCTGACCGAGACGGTAGGCGGTCAAACCACCGCGTACCGCTACAACGTGCTGGATCAGGTCATTTCGGCGGGGACTGAGCAGTATCGCTACGACGGGCGCGGCAACCTGGTCGAGATCGACGACGGCGGCAGCGTCACCAGCTACCGCTACGACGCGCAGGATCGCCTGACGAACGTCACCATCCCCGGCGCGACCAACGCCAGCTTCGGCTATGATGCCGATGGTCGTCGCGTCAGCAAGACGGTCGGCGGTGCTACCACGAACTACCTGTGGGATGAAGTTTCAGTCTACGGCGACGTGGTCCTCGAAACCGGCAGCAGTGGCGTGTTAGCAAGCTACGTCCTCGGCGATTCGGAGTTGGTGTCGCAGACTCGGTCGGGTGCCACCAGCTACTACCTGGCCGATGCCCAGGGCAGCACGCGCGCCCTGACGGATGGCGCGGGCAGTGTGACCGACCGTTACCGCTACACCGCGTATGGCACGGTGGAGGAGCGGCAGGGGACGACGGTCAATCCCTACCAGTACACGGGGCAGCAGTCCGACGCGGAGACCGGGCTGACCTACCTGCGCGCCCGGTACTACAATCCAGCAGACGGACACTTCTTGAGTCGCGATCCGGCGCCGGTCAATCTCCGCAACCCGATCGAGCTGAACCGCTACGGCTACGTGCATGGCAACCCCATCAACTACGCCGATCCGTCCGGCCTCTTCCAGGTTCCTCAACCAGAGCCGAAAACTACTACCCGCTCGGGCGCTGGTGGGCCTGCCGGAGAATATGCGGGCTTGCTGGGGATCATCGTCCGTATTATGGGAGCGCTGATTCGACTAAGTGAGGAAGTCAGGTGTAAATTCCAGTACGTCACCAGTGTCATCATGGCGGTGAACAAGGATAAAGTCGGTCTGTTGATATTAGAGCAGATCGTACCAAAACGATGCATCATTCCGATCGTCAAGTATTATCGCAAAGGTGCGGGACTGGACGAGACGTCAGCGCATATTCAAGCTGCGCAAGATGGGAGCTATCCAATGCTGCTCACCTTTAATGGCCTCGCACACGCAGATACAAAAAACAATCGTGAGGAGGCATGTTCGTATAAGGCCAAGAAGGGGCTTGGTCTCAAACCGACCAATCCCAACAAACTCTCGTGTGACGAGTATCCATTCGCATCAACTCAGCAAGGCGGCGCGGATGTATCCATACGTGCCGTGCCGATGACGGAATTCAGACCTCAGGGAACTTTGATGAGCGGATTCTACATAAGGAACAAGATGAAGCGAGGCGATCCCTTCGCTGTGATTGTTATCCCGTAACGGAGCAAGCTGCTTCTTGTACGAGGACACGTCGAGCTATGCTGCTCGACGTGTCCTCAAGCTTTATCTACGAAGCTCTGCTGTCTTGTCATGAAGCAATCAGAGGTGTATGTCATCTGGATTCAGCACCATGGGAAGCCTCCTGCAACAGTGGAGTCACGCGATCGTGGTATCCGACAAATTCGCGAGCACATTTTTGCAGAAGGTCATGACACCGGATGACTCGATTACATCTCCTATGTTCGCGAGAAACATTGAGAACGGACGACTTCGTAGACCAAGGAGTTCCGCGCTCGTGGTCTACGAGACTTGTATGCACGGGTATGCAGGCTGATGGTGCTTCGCAGGGAGCCGCTTCGCCACCCCTATGTCCCCGCGAACACCCGCAACTCGGCATCCGTCGGCTCCACGCGTCCCACGAAGACCTCATTCTGGCGCTGGTCCTCGCCATCCGACTCCCAGACCAGGACGCATTCCCCCTGCCCAAGCTGCTTGATCTGCTGGACATGCGCCGTACGCAGCCCATCGACCACATGCCCCAGCCGCTTGGCGGGCTCGGCGTCCTGGCGGAAGATGATCTTGATGGTCGCGTTCTGGAAGATCGAGAGCATCGCCTCATCGGCCACGCCGCCCTCCGCGCCCAGGTAGGTATGCGCGTCCTGGTCGATCGTCCAGAAATGCCCATTGAACGTCCGCCAAGTCTTCGTGGCCTCCGCCGCGAACGTCGCCAGCCACGGCACCCGCCGCATGTACTGGAACTCGTCGATCGCCGAGACCAGCGGACGCGACCGGTCGCGCAGCGGCGAGCGGATCGCTCGATTGAGCGCCGCGAATGCCTGGCCGTAGAAGAAGGTCCGCAGCTCGCCGTCAGGAATCGCGCTGAAGTCATACGCGGTCACATCATGGGTGAAGTTCCAGTCCACCGTCGTCCGCGCGTTGAAACTCGCCCCCAGCGAGCCCCGCACCAGCCGCAGATTGATCTCCGTGGCCACCCGCTGGGCGAGTGCTGCGGCTTCGCGCTCACCTTCCGTGTGGAGCTGCCGTGCCACCGTCGCCAGACCATCACACAGGTCGGTCAGCGTGGGCGTGCGATCGACGGTGAGCGTTTCGAGATCCACGCCCGCATACAGGTGCTGGAGCGCGAGATCCAGGATGCCCCGCTCCAGGCTCGTCCACTCGCGGGCCAGAAACACGACCTTGCCGTCGCCTCCGGGGCGGCTGGTGCCGAGCAGCACGCTGAGCTGCGCCGTCACATGCGCGATCTGCTCGCCGAGCGACGGCGGCCGCCCCTGCGCGTCGCGGGTCGCCACCACATCCAGCACGTTGACCTGCTGGCGCAGATCGAGCACGTAGCGCGCGCCACAGCGCCCCGCCGCTTCCACCAGCCGCCGCGAATGGCCCTGTGGCTCGTAGATCACCACCTGACAGCCCAGCGCCGCCAGGCGCGTCGCCCAGGTATTGAAGCCGAAGGTCTTGCCAGAGCCAGTCTTGCCCAGGATCACGGCGTGGCCCGCGCGTCCCGGCGGGAACGGGTCGAACAGGATCGGCGTGTCGCCCTGAAGCAGCCACAGGATACCATCGGTGCGATCCGGCTTCCGCAGGCCAAACGGGACCGTCACCGCCACCCCGTGACTCGGAATGCGGCGCGGGCGCGCCGCCGACTCGATCCGGCTGGTCGGCGTGGGGCCAAAGAACTGGAGGAGCGGCCCCTGCCCATAAGGTGGACGCATCAGCTTCAGGCGCGATCCCCCGGCGGCGATCACCTGGCGCACCTGCCGGTGGAGCTCGTCGAGATCCCGGCCCTGCACCGCGACGATGACGCGGACATCATGCAGCTGCTGGGTGTCAAGCAGCTCCTGGATCTCCTTGGCGGCACGGTAGCGCTTCAACACCTTATGATCCCGCGCCCCCTCGCGCGCCAGGGTATTCTCGGTCACGGCGGCGGTATGCTCGGCCTGCCATTCGCTGCGCAGGCGGGAGACAGGGGCGATGTCGACACAGATCGCGAGGTCCATGTCGAGGCTCAGCAGCCGGTGCAGGGTCCGTACATCCCAGGTGCCGGCCAGATCATAGCTACACAGGAGCGCCACATACGGATGGTGCAGCTCGACCGGCTCCAACCACTGGGCCTGCTCGACATACTCGCCCGGCAGCAGCGCGGGGAGATCGGCGACGTGGACCGCCGTATCGAAGGCGTTGGCGACCAGATCGGCCTGATCCTCCGGGCGCAGGCCGTCGGGCAGCCACGCCAGCAGATAGTGCTGCAAGCCGCGGAGCGCCACCTGATGCATTAGCAGGTCATACAGCTGGTGGTAGTCCTTGAGCCAGCGCCGCCAGCTCAGCGGCTGGCCCAGCGTATCCAGCGCCGTGGCCCAGGTCGCGTGGTGCTGCCGAGCGTGCCCGCCCAGGGCTCCCTCCAGCTCCCGGCGTAATGGCCCTGGCAGCGCCGCAACCGCCTGCTCCAGGCCCGTCATCGTCGCCGGATCGTCCCAGCGACCCACCAGCTGCGCGATCGGGGCAAAGCGGCTGGCCCGCAGATCCAACGGCTGCAACCGCTCCGTAATGCGCTGCTGCGGTGCCCGCAAGTCGAAGCGCCGCGTCATCGAGATGATGCGCAGGTGGCCTTCCTGGCTGGCGAAAAACGGGGTCCACTGCTCGTCGAGCGACCATTCCTCCTCGCGCATGCCCTGGTCAAACGATTGGACGACGAGGATCACCGGCTCAGCCATAGGGCGCATCCTCCGGACGATAGGGGCGCAGCAGCACCTCGCCCTCGCGGTACACCGTCGGCATGGTGTCGTCGGATTCGGTGGCGACCGCCGCCTGGGGCCGGATCAGCGTGTGCCGGGCCAGGCGGCGCTGCTGAAAGCTGATCCAGAGCAGCAGGCGGTCGAGCACGGACAAGCCGCTCCAGCGGAACGTCACGACGACGCCCAGGGCGGCACCGCCGAGGACCAGGGCAGCCTGGACCCACAACTGCGCGTCCCAAAAATCCCCCGTGATCCCCAGGATGCGGGTCAGCTGCCAGGTGACGAGGCCGAGCACGCCCGCGCCGGCGGCATTCGCGGTCGTAAAAATGCCGAGCTGCCGGCTCTGGCCACGGGCATTCAAGTCTTCTTGATGGGTGTACATCGCACCAATCCCCAACGACACAGGGTGCGGGCGCGTCAGCGACGACGCGCCCCACCGACTACACGGAACGACGGACGACGACCGCCATCGCCGGACGCTCCGGGCGGCTGCTGCCCGAGTCCCGCGCGGCCTCAGCCTGCGAGATGATGAAGCTGACCACGAGGTTGAGGCCGGCCATGATCAGCACGCCGTTGCGCAGCATGCCGCGCATCTGGTTGTACACGTCGGGGATCACGCTCTGGAACCAGTAGGCAGCGGCCCACACCAGCGCGCCGATGCCGCAGGCGATCCAGACCCAGAAGACCAGCGAGCGCACAAAGTCCAGGGCGGCCTCCTGGGCGTCGGCGTCAGCGAACGGATTGCCCGGACCACCATCCTGGGCAAAGGCGAGGCGCGGCATGAGCACGAGGCTGAACAGGAGGACGAAACCAGCAACGCGGATCACCGTTGGACCGCGACGAAGAAGGATGGCAGACATACGATGGTTCTCCCGTGTGGAATGCACCAATGACGACGCCGACACGAACACCAACCAGCGCCGGTGCGCGGGCGGGCTGCGCGCAGGCCATGCACCACGATCGCTGAACACGGATACCTCCTTATTCCCAGCCGATCCGCGCGCGGTAGCCGGCCAGCGCCAGCTCCAGCGGTCCCCGCGCGCGATCGAGCGAAATCCCGATCGTCACCGTGGCTGGCTGCCCCGCCGACAGGGTCGGCGGCGACCACTCGATCGTGGCGATGACCGCGCCGCCCTCCCGGCTGACCGCGAGATCGCCGGGCAGCAGCGTCAGATCTGACGCACCGTCGGCGAGGGTCAGCGTCAGCGCAACTTCTAGCCGCTGCCGACCCTCCCGGCTGACCACGCGCGCCGCGCCCGGCTGCACGGTGACGCGCTCACGCAGCAGCTCGGCGCGGCGCACGGGCGCGGGCAGGTTGAGCGCCAGGCGTCCGGACAGGCCATCATCCAGGGCCACGTCCCACCCAGCCTCTTGCGTGCCGCTGGCGAGCGGGACGAGGTAGCGCAGTTCCACGCCGTCGCTGATCGGCGTCGTCGCGGTCGGCGACCAGGTGGTGCCGTCGGCCAGAATCAACGTCGTCCGCCCGATCTCGGCATCGCGCACCCGCAGATCCACCCGCATGCGCTCGGCGGGGATCGTCGCCGGGTCGGTGTCCGGCCCCCAGACGGCGACCTTGCTGATCAGCGCCGGATCGAGCGGCTGGCTGGTCTCGGTGGCGACGAGCGCCGCCGCCCGCAGCAGCTTCGGCGGTGAGACCGCGCAGTTCGCCACCACGAGATCCCGCGGCGTGGCCGTGAGATCGGCATGGAGCCGGTACGCCCGGCGACTTTCGGGTCCCGCCACCTGGATCTCCGTGCCAGCGGTCGCGACCGCTTGCTGCTGCTCGGACAGGCAGATCAAGAGCGGATAGCCCAGCGCCGCGCCGCTGATCGGGCGCTCCACATCGCCCACGGTGACGGTGCGGACCTGCCAGAGCGGGGCCGATTGCCGGCCGACCTGCGCCACTGGCGCTGCGGCTGGGGCGGCAGCACCGTCCACCGCGAAGGGACGCAAGATCAGCAGCCCGATGCTGACGATCACCAGGAGGACCCCGCCGATGGTGAACAGGCGGTAACGCTGGTGGCGCGACGAATCGCTGCCGAGCAGCAGGTAATCGTCATCGCTGGTCCGGCTGGCGACCGCGCGGTGGTTGAACTCGTTCATCCGATCGGGATGCTGCGCGCTCTCCGGCAGCAGCGCCATCCCGCTCTTCGCCACGTTGCCGTCCAGCTCCGCCGCGATCTGCTGAAGGAGCTGGCCCAGCACCTCCTCGCTATCCGGGATCGGCTGCCCCTGCTGCCGGGCCTGGGCTTCTGCCCGCCCCTGCGCCACGCGGCGGCGATACTCCAAGATCGCGCTCAGCTCCTGCCGCTCGGCGGCGGTCAGCCGCGCGCGCACGACCTCCATCGACGTGCCCGCAGCCTGCGTCAGATCATCCAGGCCCGCGCGCTCGGCCTGACGATGCTGGTGTTCCGCCTGCTTTTCGCGGAGAAAGGCGCGCCATTTGCGCCAGGTTGCCTCACTCTCGGCAAGCAGCTGCTGCTTCGAGAGCTGGGTGGTTTTGGCGCGCGGGGATCGTGCAAACGCCATCGGTTAGCCTCCCCTCGTGCCCGGCACGCGTACCGGGATCTGCGTGTCGGTCTCGCCCAGCGGTGACGCGACGCCCAGCGCTGGGATGCGGAGCAGCAGCGTGCTGCCCGCGGGCACGCTGAGCGACAGGCGCACTTTGCCGGAGCTATCCGTCAGCCCCTGCGTCAGCAGGCGCGCGGTCGCCGCCTGGACGATCTCCACACGCACGCCGCCGAGCGGCGTCCCACAGCTGCTTTGCCTGGCTCCAGCCCCACACACCTCGATCGTCAGGGTCCGCCCGACCGGACGTGGCGGCACGGCGGTCGGAAGCGGCTGCGGCGCGAGGTCCTCCACCGTCGCCGGGCGATCGCCCGTCGCCGGAATCGTCGGCGTCGGCGCGGCAGGCCCGCCTGGGTGCGGCGGCGTCGTGCCATCGGGCGTCGGCCCGGCGCTGGCACCCGGCGCGGGCACGGTTTCCAGGGGCCGGAGGTTCGGCCCCCACATCCAGCCGGGCGTCACGCTGTCGTCGGGCTGGACTTTGACCCAGCCGCGATAGCTCATGCCCAGCAGCCGCACGCGCGCGCCTTCGGGGTAGCTCGCCAGTTCGTCGCCGTCGGCGGGCGGCGCGGCCCCATACAGGCGCGTGCCGTCTTTCACCACGACGGCCAGGCCGGTGATCGACGCTTCCCGCACCACCTCCCGCTGATCGGTCGCCGGCTGGGTCGCCACGGCGGGCGGCAGCGGCGCGCTCGTCGGCGCGCGCGTTGGGACCGGGGTGGGCACGCTGGTCGGCAGCGGCGGCGCGGGTGGTTCCGGGCGTGCCGTTAGGATGGGCGTCGGCACGTCCGTCGGCGCGGGGGTCGGCGTGGGTGGCAGATCGCGCTGGGCCGCCAGCACCTCACGCAGCGCCGCGTGATCCGGACTGCCCGTAATCAGGCGGTAGCGTCCTGGTGGACCATCTGCGTCCGGCACAACGGGCGGATTGGCGCGCGCCGAGGACGCCACGACCAGCAGCGCCTCGCCCGTCCAGTCCGGGGTCAGGGTCACCAGACTGCGCAGCGTCCAGCCGGGCGCGCCATCGTCGTTGACGGCCTGCTGGCGCCAGCCCGGCAGCCGGCCCTCGCCGACGACCGTCTGCGCCGCGTCGGGCCGGTACAGCGAGAGATAGGGGTCCGCGCCGGGACCCAGGTCATAGGTCAGCGCGACAAACGGCACGCCGGCTTTGACCGGCACGCGCAGGAAGTCATGATCGCCCGCCGGGCAGGCGTGCGGCGCCGGGTCCGGGCAGAGGAGGCTCAGGTCATACGGCACGGCCCAGCCGATCCGGGCAGCGTGATCCCCATCGTAGTTATTCTCCAGCAGATCGCCAGCGAGCGGTGTCGGCACCGGCGGCGCGGTGGGCGTGCCCGGCGCGGGGGTGCCCGCCAGCGCGCTGGAGCGAACGCTCACGGTATAGACCCGACCCCGCATCTCGCCCGGTGCCTGATTCTTCACCTCCACGAGATACCAGGCATCGGTCGTGATCACGATCTCGACCTGGGCGTCGCCGGAGCCAGGCGCCAGGTCGTCATTCTCGGCGACGATCCGGCCCGTGTCCGCCGCGAGATAGACCTTCAGCACCGGATCGATGCCCGTCGCGCTGCTGGCGCGAATCGTGTAGTGGCGCTGGGCCTTCAGCAGCACGCTGTACACATCGGTGGTGCCATCCACGACGCTCAGGTTGGACACCTCGACCTCGGTCGGGATCGCGCAGGGTTGCACGAGCGTATTGTTCGGCTCGCAGGCGTCGGGTCCATACCCCGGCGGCAGCGCGGTGGGGGTCGGCGTCGGCGTCGCGGTCGGCGCGACGGTCTGGGTCAGCGTCGCCGTCGCCGTAGGCGCGGTCGTCGGTGTGGGCACCTCGGTCGCCGTCGCCGTTGGGGTGCTCGTCGCCGTGGGCGTGGGGACATCCGTCGGCGTGGGCGTCGGCGTCCAGGGCGCGGATTGCGCGACAGCCAGTCCGGGATCGGCGACGGTGGGCCGGAGCCACGGCGCCATCACTACCCCGCCGAGGAGCGCCAGGAGCAGGCCGGCGATCAGCCAGCGCAGCGGAACACGCACGAACATTTAACGACCTCTTTCTTTCGTCTGGGACCCGCGCGGCGCGGGCCGGGGTCCGAGCGTGGTCAACCGTCGCTGGTGGGCCCGCTGCCAGGGCCGCATGCCGCGATCGACGGGCGGGATCGGGGAGCCGGTTGGTCCGGTTCCAGCCGGGGGGATCGCTGGCGTCCTGTCCGCGGTCACGCCGGGAATCACGCGGGGCGTCCCTACCGGGGACGGTTCGACCATCCGTGGCGACACGCCGGGTGATCCGCTCGGCGGCGCGGCAGCACTCACCGCAGGCGTTCCCGCAGGCGCTGGCACGGCGCGGGCCGGAATACTCGACACGACCGGGGCAGGACCGAGCCCTGATCCCGTTGCCGTGATCTCCACCGCGGGTGCCGTCTCTGTCGGCGGTCCATCACCCGACAGGTGGGGGGCAGCCGGGGCGGACGTGGACACCATGGGTGGACTCGGCGGCGCAGCCGGTCTGGGCGGCACCGGCAACCCACCGACTGGCAGGCTGTTGATGGTGATCGACGGACGACCAGCACCGGCCGCATAGACGATCGACCGCTGCCCGCTGGCGCTTTGACTGCGCGGCGCGAGCGTATCCGCCGGGTCAGCTCCCGCCACGGCTCCGACACGGTGCGCCGGTGGCGTCAGGCGGAGGCCCGGCGCAGCGGACGCGATCCGTCCCGTTGGACGCGCCGGCTGGTCGGGCAGGGCCACCATGGTCAGGTGATCCGTGGTCGTCGCCGTCCCCAGCCCCGGCGCGGTGCTGGATGCCATCCCGGACCCGGTGGCATGGCCGGGAATAGTCCGCGGGTCGGCGGGCGCACGGAGCCACTGGCTCGACCGCGCGTCGGCGGGGATCGGCTGCGTGGGTCCGTCGCTTCTGGTGAGTGGTGGTCCGTTCGATTCGGCGCGATCGTCGAGCGGCTGTGACACCGGGGTCACGCCTGGCTGATCCCGATCGCCGTCCAGCGCCCGTGGCCGGTCGGGCGCGACGGGTGCGCCAGCGTGCCCAACCACCATCTGGGTGTCTGCCGGAGCAAGCGAGAGTTTCTTTCGGCGACGCTGCAGCCGACCACCCCGGGCGCGGCGCTGTGGCGCGGCGCGCAGCGGAGCGAGCGGCGTCCATGTCCCTGCCGGCGTGAGCCGCTGGGTGTCCGCCTCGTGAATTGATGCCGACGCTGCGCGCTGCGGACACACATGGATTCGCAGTGCCGCGGCAGTGAGGATCTGCCCACAGCCGGGACAGGCGCGCACCGCTTCCCCCGTGTACGGATCGACCGCCTGTGCAGGGGTGGCCGTGCCGGAAGGTTGCGCGCGGCGGGCGCGGCTTCCCGTGGACGGCGCTGCGGCGCCGGTCACATCGGGTGCGCTATCCGCCGGCTGGGCGTAGGCGCGAGTCTCGGCCCACGCGTCGTCAGCCGCCGCGATCGCCAACCGGTCGCCCAGATCGTCGCCGCCGAGGCCCCGCGCGCGCAGCTCCTCGACCTGGCCGAGCAGCCGCTCGTCGCCCAGCTTTTCGCGGACCATCTGGCGCGTCAGCCGCTGCCCAGTGCGCCAGCGTTTGAGCGGATTCACCGTCCGCTGCCCCCAGGCCGTCTGCGCGTGATCCGCCGCCTGCCAGCGTTCCAGGCCCAGCTCCCGCCCTTCGCGATAGGTGCTGACCGCATCCCTGGCGCCCAGCAGCGCCCCACCCGCGCCGAGCGCCGCCCCGGCCAGCAGCCCGGCCGGTCCGAGCATGCCTTTGAGCGCGCCGAAGGTCGCCGAGGGCGCCTGGCTCATCACGCCACTCACGCCCTGGGCCGCGGTGAGAAAGCTCTGCGCCGCCGTTTTCGTCTGCCACACCGCCACGCCACAGGCCAGCACGCCCAAGCCGCCGACGATCACCCCGCTGCCGCTCTGCGCCGCCAGATACAGGACGCCCAGCACCAGGGCCATCCAGAACGAGCCCAGCCACGCGGTCTTCCAGGTGGTGATAATCCCCTGCAGATGCTCCTTGAACATGCCCTCGGTCGCGACAAACAGCGCAAACAGCAGCCCGATCAGCAAGCCGATCCAGGTCGAGGCCAGCGCCAGCGCAAACAGCAGGTGCATGAGCTGCTCGATCAGGCCGGCGGCCGCCAGTGGCAGGCCCCAGCTCAGGCGCGCGACGCCGTCCCAGGCCAGCTTCTGCTTGCGCTGGCGCGCGTCGGGCTGCTCGTCGCCGATCTGGGTCGGCGGTGGGGCATACCGCTCGCCGAAGGCCACGGGGACATCCGCCCGGCCTTGCGCCTGATCCGGGCAGTGAATGTCCTTCGCATCGGCCCACAGGTAGTTCGCCGCCAGATCGTTGAGATACAGCCCCGGCGTCGCGCGCCTGGTGGACAGACCGGGACACACATCCTCGCCGTAGATCGTGTGCGGCGCGTCCATCGAGCTATCGTCGGCGGCATAGAAGTCCAGTTGCTCGGTGACACTATTGATACTGCTCTGGGCAATCAGCGCAAAGCCCCGTCCGGCGGAGACCCGGATCTGCTCGGTGGCGCTGACCGCCTGGCTGCCCACGTTGAACAGAAACATCGCGAGGCCGGCATACCAGATCAGGCGCTTGAGACGGACCCACGGGAGGCCGTCGACGAGCGCCTGTAAGAAATAGCCAACCACAAACAGCAGCCAGGCGATGGCGGCGGCGATCCAGAACGGAAACTGGATGCCGGCGATCATCGCGTCGAAGGCGGTGCCGAGCACCTCGGTGACGAGCCATTCGCGGAGCGCCTCGACATTGCGCGCGACCAGCAGCAGCGTCTGGTTGATGTCCCACAGCAAGGCCAGCAGCAGCAACTCGCCCTGGTAGAGCGCGGTATCCATGCACGCGCCGGGATCGGTCACGCCACACGCGGCCCGGGCGCGCGGCGGGACGAGCAGCCACCACACCACGACGAGGCTCGCCAGGCGGATGACCCAGCGGCGGGGCGGCAGCGAGCGACGGGTCAGCATCCACCCCATCATGCGGCCCTCCGCGCGCGGCGAATCGCGAGCGCCTGGGAGATGACCACCACGGCGGCGATGAGGGTCGCGACGGCCAGCACGAGCCAGCGGACCCACCGGTAGCTCGTTCGGGCGACCGCCTCAGGCACGGGGATCGGCGTGCCGGCGTCGAGCGCATCGCGCGCGGCTGGAGCCGCGCTGGCTGTCGTGATCGTCGGCAGCGGAGCGGGCGGCGTCTCCGGCTCGGCGACCGACTCAACAAAGAGCAGTCCATCACTCAGGCGCAGATCGATCGGCTGGACCACGCCTGCCTGGAGCGGGATGCGTAGGCCGCCCGCCGGATCGTTCTCGTCCATCAGCAGGGGTTGCCCGTCGGGCGCTGTCGCCCCCACGATCCGCGCGACGTCGCCCGGCAGGGGGGTGATCAGCGCCACCCCCTGCGCATCCGTCGGGACGGTGCGGCGCTGCTCGGCGGCGTCCACGATCTGGAGCTGCACGCCCGCGACGCCGCGATCGGCGAGATCCCGCACCCACACGCGCAGACCAGCCACAGGCGCGGCTTGGGCAGGAACATGCAGCGCAAGAAACAGCAGCAGCAGCGTCCACGCTGGCATCACGCACCTCCGCGCGGCGGCCGGGTAATGATCGCCAGCCGCTCTCGGTAATAGCGATTACCCAGGATGTTCTTGGCGATCACGACGCCGGTTGGGTAGCTGGCGGCATGAATCATGTCGCCGGTGCCGTCGCCGTCGAGGTCGCCCGCATACAGGCCCACATGCGTAATCCGCGCGCCGCGGCCCACCTGGTTAATCCCACCGAAGAGCAGCAGATCGCCGGGCTGGATCTGATCGATGGGGACCGCCGGGTAGTTCTTCTGATTCGCCGTGCCATGGCCGATCACGATCCCGGCGGCGGTATACGCGCCCCAGGTCAGGCCACTACAATCCCAACACGGATACGACGCGCAGGGCGGCGTGACCTGCCCCGATTCGGGCGTCCAGCCGCTGCACGTCGACCAGCCTTTGCCGCCCCAGCAGTATTGGCGGCCCAGCTGCTGGAGGGCGAAGCCGACCAACCGGTCACCGCCGACCGGTGCCGGCGGCGGCACGGCCTCGCGCCCCGCCTCGTCGTAGACGGCGGCGACCGTTCCGGCATGCGCACAGTCCGGGTCCTCGGCTGCCGTGAACTGCACACGGAGACTGCCGGCGCTCCTTTCGGTGGCATCCGGCGGATCGAGCTGGAGATCGAGCACCTGGACGCTCCCCGTCGGTGCAAGGATCGGCACCTGCATGGTGCGCTCACCCGTGAGGATCTGCGTATGCAGCGCCGCCTCGGAGGGCGCGATCCCGGCCGCCTCGGCGGCAGCGAGATCCCAGCGCCATGGCCCGCCTATCAAGCGGCCATCCGGGCGGCGGATGCTGCTGATCACCAGTTGCCGCGCCGGGTCGAACGGGACGGGTGCGCCGCGGTTGTGCCAGCGCGCGGTGATCACGAAGAGTTGCACCATCCCGGTGTCGCGAACGATCGGTTCGCCGCGGGCCTCCACCGTGAGCTGCACGTCGAGTGAGGGATGGAGGTTGATCATCTGGCCCAGATAGAAGCTGGTGCCGCTCTTGGTCTGCGGCGTGGGCCGCAGCACCGGCTGGCGTCCGATCTGGTTGTACGGCTCGCGCTCGTAGGGCAGCGTGTCCCGGTAGCGCGGGACCGGTGTGCCCTGCGGATTCACCTCCGTGCCGTCCTCGATGGGGATCGGCGGCAGGGCGGTTGGGGTGGGACAGGCCCAGCGCGGCAGGCCATCGGCCATCGGATTGACGGTGGCCGATCCAATGCAGCCCAGGAGGGGCAGCAGGAGCAGCATGATTCCCAAGGAGGTCCAGATCGTCGTTCGGCGCTGCGGTGGTAACGATGGTGGCGGCATGGATGACTCCCCATACAGTGCGCGAGACGCTGCCGCCGCGGGATCGGTCGGACGGTGGTGAGAAGGGAGGTCTCAACCTTCGCGCGCACCGCGCCCACGGACAGCACTGCTACGGGCAGCATACCCGAGCCGATCAGGGTGAGACGTGCTGTTAGCTGCCAACCTGGGCCGCTGATGGCCTATACCGTGAGCGGGACTGTTGGGGGATAGAGTGTATTATTTTAGATCCTTGACACCCTCGTGAGGTCCGATCATCGTGACCCTGGAGTGCTCACATGCCTGCCGGGGCACGGCGTTGCTGGTGCCAGCGTTGGCGCTGTTCGCGACGGGCGTCCCGCACCAAGTGCTCCACAAAGGTTCCAAAGGAGATCCGTTGCCCCACCAATCCCTTGATCGGCAGCCGTTTAACGGCCTGCTGCTGGTGATAGACCACGAATTCTCGTGCCTCCGCATCGATCTGGAGGGTCACGTACTGCCCCCGGAGTGCGTGCCGGATGTAGTAGTCGGTATCGGCCACTGTCACACTCCCACCCTGGCGCACTTTGCGCGTGTAACACTGACCATGGAGCGTCGTGAGCCACTGATCCGGGTCCACCTCGGGCGGCACGGCAGGCAAGGTCGGGAGCACGGGAAAGGCAGTCCGCGGTGGCTGATTCCGACAGCTCAGCCCCTGATGTGGGCGTTCTTCATTGTAAAAGCGTTGGAAGTGCCGCGTGATCACGCGCACCTGATCTTCGGTCCGCGGCTGATAGACTCGTAAACATTCTTCCTTGAAGGTGCGGTGGTACCGCTCGACAAACCCATTGTGTTGGGGGTGGTGCGGCAGACACACGTCCACCTGCACCCCCAGACACAGCCAGAAGCGCACAAAGGCCGACGGGAAATCGCGCTGGGCGGCACTGCCGGGCGCCCTCTGGGCACAGCGCGGATCACGGTCAAAGGTGACCTGCTGCGGCAAGCCGTAGTGTTCCACGGTCTGTACGACGGCTTCCAAGGCCGTTTCGGAAACAAAATCGCCGCGCACCTGGGCATCGAGCAGGATCGAGGTGCCACTGTCCACAGTGTTCAGGACTTCCACGACATGCTGCCGTTTCCCATCCGGATCAGCGGGCACCGTGGACGCATCTTTGAAATCGAGTTGCCAGGCCGTGAGCGGGGGAGGACGTTCGAGCGGGTCCTTGGGGCGCGGCACCGGCGGCCCACTGCGACCGTATTTCCGTAAGATGCGCCAGATGGTGCGCGTGGAGCGGGGTGGCCGCAGACCGCGCGCGATCAACTCCGGATCGTGGGCGAGATAGTACTGTAACGTGCGGGGGCCGGGCGTGCGATGCAGGGTCGCGGGCAACTCGTCGCGCAACGCGAGGAGGCGCTCGATGACGAGGGGATGGGTCTGCGGTGGTGGGGTATGGCGCGCCCGCGGACGGCTCCACAAGACGCGCGGATCATCGGGCGAGGCGGCGCGCAAGCGGCGACGCCATTTCTTGACCCAGCTCACGGAGCGGCCCAGGTGTTGGGCCAAACGCGTTTGTGTCCACGCAGGATGAGTCCGGAGCACCGCACGGAGCGCGGCGCGATCAGCAATCCACTGCTCTTCCATCGCCCACCTCACTTCCAGGTTGCAGAGGGTTCTGGATGCGAGTGTAGCACCAACGATAGCAGCAGACACGATGTGCTAACCCCGTGTGGGTGTCAAGGATCTAAAATAATACAGATAGAGCACCAGGGGTGCTGCGTCCAGGAGCGGATATGTGTGTAGGATGCGAAAGGTATTCGGACTATACCACAGCTAGCTAGACTGAACGGTGCTGGAGCGCAGGATGCCCACAGTGCAGACACGCTGGGAACCGAGCCAAGGAGAACGTGCTGCGTAGGTGTCGTGAGGCCAGTCCAAAGACCTGTGGTATCAAGGGAGGTCAGTCCAGCTAGCTGCGATAGGGAGTCCAGGGATCTGTGATAGATGCGCCTCGATCACGCTTCCTCAGTCCGCATATCTTTGGTTTCCTACACCCACTGATGGTTCGCGACGACGCGCAATCCAGGCGCTCGCAGGGCAACGGTGATGGGATTGATCGGTCCCTCGCGCTGCGTCTGCTCACGAATCGTGGCATCAAGCGGACGTTCGAGGCTCGACCGATCCGTGCGACCGCGCCGTCGCGACCGAGTCGGGCAGCGGTGAACACCCTCGATCCGTTGACCACCGTCGATGCATCGAACAGCATGGTCCATCGACCGGTCTCTCGTAGTGGCTAAGCAGCAGCTTTCGGAGAAAGCGTAACAATCAATAACGCGCAACTACCAGAAGAAGGCGTGTCTCAAGCACCCTTCCCGTTGGCCGCTACATATGAAAGCGGTATATACTATCCCTGCTGATCTCCAAGATCAGATGCCCTACCCCAACCCACAACAAACCATACGTGTCAAGGAGGTGCTGCTCCTTTCACGTCTACGTCGTCGCTCCCCTCACGATGACCCACGGACGCCTGATCGCCTGTCGGTCGATTTATTCCATCGTGGAGAACCAAGCTATGCGTTGCACTCCGTTCCGATCGATCGTGATGGTCGCGCTCCTAGCGACGATGTTCATGCCACCAAGCGCCTTTGGCTCCCCAACCTCACTGAGCATTCGTCCGATCCTCGCTGCCTCAAGCGGCAAGGCGATTCCGAATCGCTATATCGTCGTCCTCAACGCGGAGAGCGATGCTCGTTCCGTGGCAGCCGTCGCAGGTGTGCGTCCCAGCCACCTCTACACCGCCGCGCTCAACGGCTTTGCGGCCGAACTCAACGCCGGACAGATCACCGCACTGCGCCACAATCCCAACGTCGCCTATCTGGAGCAAGATCAGGTAATAACCGTCGATGCGACGCAGCACATGGATGCCAACGGCGATCCGTGGGGCCTCGACCGCATCGACCAGCGCAATCTGCCCCTCTCGCGCACCTACACCTACACTGCTACCGGCAGCGGCGTGACGGCCTACGTGATCGACACCGGCGTGCAGGCCAACCACCCCGACTTCGGTGGTCGCGCTGCGAACGTGTACGACTCGTTTGGCGGCACAGGGGAGGACTGCCACGGGCACGGCACGCATGTCGCCGGGACGATTGGCGGCACGACCTGGGGCGTTGCCAAGCAGGTTCGGCTGCGCGGCGTGCGCGTGCTGGACTGCTCCGGCTCCGGCTCCTTCTCGGGCGTGATCGCGGGCGTGGATTGGGTACGGCTGAACGCGCAGAAGCCTGCGGTCGCCAATCTGTCGCTTGGTGGCGGCTACTCGGCCTCGGTTAACACCGCCGTCGCAAATCTCGCGAACTCCGGCGTCTTCGTGGCGGTCGCGGCGGGCAACGACTATAGCTGGGATGCCTGCCAAGTGTCGCCCGCCAGCACGCCGGAAGCGTACACGGTCGCGGCGTCCGATCGCACCGACACCAAAGCCAGTTTCAGCAACATCGGCGCGTGCGTGGACAGCTATGCGCCGGGCGTGGCGATCACATCGGCCTGGATTGGCAGCAGTACGAACACGATCAGCGGCACCTCAATGGCAACGCCGCATGTCGCCGGTGTCGCGGCGCTCTACAAGAGTGCGAACGGTGATGCCGCCAGCGCGACGATCAGCACCTGGCTGAACAGCAATGCTACGCCAAACGTGATCAGGAATAATCCCTCAGGAACCGTGAATCGCCTATTGTATGTCCCGCTGAGGAAATCAATGCCAACTGATTATGACGGCGACGGCAAAGCGGACCTCAGCGTCAAAGGGAATGATGAATACTGGCGCGTCGATTATGCCAGCAATGGCTTTGGGGGGAACTGGGATGTGATCGTTCCTGGTTATGGAGATGCCACGTATCGCCCCGTGCCAGCCGATTATGATGGCGACGGCAAAGCGGACCTCAGCGTCAAATCGGATGCTGGCTCCTGGCGCATCGATTATGCCAGCAATGGCTTTGGGGGGAATTGGGATGTGATCGTTCCTGGTTATGGAGATGCCACGTATCGCCCCGTGCCAGCCGATTATGATGGCGACGGTAAAGCGGACCTCAGTGTCAAAGGGAATGATGAATACTGGCGCATCGATTATGCCAGTAATGGCTTTGGGGGGAATTGGGATCTCATCCTCCCCGGCTACGGAACCGCCGATTATCACCCCCTGCCAATGAATTAGGAGAACGGCAAAGCGGACCTCAGCGTCAAATCGGATGCTGGATACTAGCCTGTTGCTGGACGGGGAGTGTCGCGCAAAACAGGGTAGATTCCAGCTAACTCCCGCGATCTTTATTGGTTGCGTGCTGCTATCGGAACAGTGGCAAGTGGTAATTTCCTTTAAGACCACGTTGGTGGTGCGGAACCAACGTGGTCTTAAAGGAGAGAACTAGTAGCTATGGAGCCAGGCTTTCAACACATGGAGTTGTTCGCCTCATCCGCCCTGCGCAATCGTCAATCCTGGGAGTTCCTGGAACACATCAAGCGATTCGAGGGCCTGACGATAGATCCAGCCCACATGGATGAACGTGTGGTCACATGTGGTGAGCAGCGCATGCACAGTGGACGCCCCCTGATGATCCAGCAGTGGCCGAAACCGCTCTGCGCGCCCCGGTCATTTCCTGGGGCGGAAGCGCGTCTGGCGGGGCGGGCGGTAGGCCCAGCGCCGCGCGGAGTTCGCTCAGTCGGCGATAGAAGGTGCGCTTAGGGAGCGGACTGGCCGCCGCTTCTTCCACCGTGCTGGCACGCGCCAGCACGGTGAGGATCGTCAATTTGTCAGCCAGCGGGCACGGTTCAACAGCTATGGCGGCGTGTCAAGGGGTGAGGTCTCGACACGCCGCCACCCGTGACGGATGTCCCAGTTCACGACGAACACCCGATCTCGCCGTGAGCATTCGTCTTCCTGGAACTGAATCCGACATCTTCAGGCCACCTACGACTGACCTGCATCCAAGATCGCTGACAGCCGCAGCGGACGGACCGAGATCCGGTGCTGATCATTCCGCTCGTCGACGGTGATCAGCCAGTGCCGCCGACCACTCGGTATGCCCCACACGGCCCCGCGTAACCCCCAGTCGGCGAGCAGCGGTGGCTGCATCTCGGCGGTCCAATCGGGCGTGATCGCGTCCTGCCAGGTCGCATCGGCGTCGAGCGGTCGCGACGCCAGGAAGGTCCGCATATGCGCGCCGTACTGCTCCCCGCGTCGTTCGATGTCCTCTTCCACCCAGCTCGCCACCACGCGATCCGTGGTCGCGTCATAGACCAGCGCCGGCTCGAAGCTGCCCGGCAGCCCGCGCCCATCCGCGTCGAAGAGCCGCCCGTCGCTGTAGTGCTGCGCGATGATCTCTTCCCGGCTCCAGCTGCTGCCCCCATCCGTAGAGATGACCGCAAACGCCCCACCGCGCGCGTTGCCGGGTCCGGGCGTCTGCGCCCAGGCCGCCGCGATCAGCCCATCTCCACGGGGCACGACCAGCAGGCTCGTCGCCACGATCTGTTCATCTGCGAAGTAGCGGCCCGTCTCCAGCGGCTGGCGCGCCCAGCGGTGGCCATCATCGCTCCACAGGATGCTGAGATGGGTATACGCGTGATCATCCTGCCCATTGAGCAGCACGACGCGCCGGAGCGTGCCATCCGACCGCTCCAGGAGGCTCAGCCAGCCGTTGACCTGGCGCATGCCGCCGAGATACGCGCTGATCTGCCAGGTTGCTTCATCCGGCGGACGATACGCATACGCCGCATCGCCGCCGTCGCGCTCCGGCAGCACCAGCAGCAGATGCAAGCCCCCGGCACCATCGCCCGTCAGCGCGCGCACGCTGCCCCGGTCCGGCAGCGCTGCTGGTTCGCTCCAGGTCGCGCCCAGATCGGCGCTCTCGACCTGGACGATCTGATCATCCCCGTCCTCGCCGTTGCCGCCGCCGCCGTAGATCACATGCAGCGTCCCATCCGGCGTGAAGGTCAGCCCCAGCCCGCCATAAAACGTGGCGACGGGATCGATATTCACGGTCTGCGCGGCACCCCAGACGCCGCTCGGCTGTTGGACGCGCACCCAGATCTGCCCATCGATCTCGTCGGGCGTGCTGCCGTAGCTGATCCAGGCGATGGCCGCCGTCGGCTCGTTGGGATGCGCCGCCAGCACGGGATTCCAGATCATGCGCCCCCAGGCCGTCACCAAGCCGCCCACATCGCCGATCTCCTGCGGGCCGCCGATCGCCGCTGGCACCTGGGGCGTCGCTGCCGGAATGGGCGTCGGCGGCACGGTCGGGATCGGAGTCACCGTGGGCGTGCCGGGAATGGGCGTGCAGGTCGGATAGACATTGGCCGTCGGCGTTACCGTGGGCGCGGAACCTGGCACGGTCGTGGGCGTGGGCAAACCGGCCAGCGTCGGCGTGGGCTGCGGCTGCGGCACGCCGTAGGGCCAGCACCCGCTCGCCACGGCGGTCGCGCGGGCCTCGCCCGCGGTGAGCGGCGTCTGACAGCCGGCGAGCAGCAGCGCCAGCAGCAGCAGGATGGAGATCGAGCGCAGCAACATCGGTATCCTCATGGGGTGCATGCGTAGGGGATCGTCAGGTCGTCGAGCGGGTCGGGCGGGATCGCCCACACCAGCAGCGGAATGGTCAGATCGTCGGCAGCTGCGCCGCTGACCGGCACGCGCGACGGCGGCAGGCCGCTCAGGGATTGGAGGACCGTGCCCCCCAGCAGGCACGCGACCCCCAGCAGCCACCAGGGGAGCAGCAGCCCCGCGAGCGGATCGACCTCGGAGGCCGGAGCGGTCGGGGCCGGGAGGAACACCCCGGCCCCGACCAGCATGGCAACGCCCAGGCCGAGGCCGGGCAGCCACCCTGCACGCAGCGAACGACGATCGTCCATCAGGAGGCTAGGCGCTGAGCGCGCGGTCGCGATCCAGATCGGCGGGCGGTGGCAGCGCGCCCGGCGGGGTGGGCGGCGGCAGCGCCGGGCCGAGCTCAGGCGCTGGCCCAGATGCGCGCGGTGCCGGCGGGGTAGCCAGGACCGGGGCAGGCGCGGCGGTTCGCCGCGGCGGGGCGGCGGCGTGCGGGAGCGCCGCCGTTGCCAGACGGCCCGCCCGCCGTCGCCAGGCCCACGCGCCCCCGATCGTCCCCCCGGCCACCAGGAGCACCCAGGGCAGCAGGCGCAGGGTCCAGGACGCGCGCGCCAGCGGATCGCTCGCCTCCGGCAGGAGCGGCTGCGGGGCGTGCCTGGGCGTGACCTGCGTCGTCTGCGTGCTCGTGGCCTTGGGCGTCGCCTTCGGCGTTGGTTTCGGTGTGGGCTTCGGCGTGGGCTGCGCCGCCGCCGGTGGCACCAGCTCCGTGCTCACGCTGCTCGTATTGTTGTCGTGTGGCCGATCGCCCTCGGAGCTGCTGGTCACGACGGCCACGTTCGTGATCGCGCCAGCAGGGACATTGGGACGGACCCGCGCCGTAATCGTGATCGTGACGGTGTCGCCCGGCTCCAGCAGGGACGGATACGCCGTCACGGTCTGCCCGCTGACGACGATCTCCCCCCTGCTGCTGTGCAGATCGACGACCTCCAGCGCGTCCGGGACGGTGTCCGTGACCACCACATCGCGGGCAACGCCGCTCCCCACATTGCGCACGAGGAGCGTATAGCGCACGGTCTCGCCCGGTTTGACGCGTGCCCGATCGGCCTGCTTCGCGATCGTCACGTCAGCGGCGGGCGGCACGGGTGTTGGCGCCGGCGGCAGCGGGGTTGCCGTCGGGGAGCGGACCGGCGTCGGCGGATCGGCAGCGTCCGGCGGATCAGGACGAGGTGGCGCAGGCGATGGCGACGGCGCGGTCGTCGGGACGGCGGTCGGCACCGCCGTGGGCACCGCCGTCGCGGCAGGCGGCGATGGCGACGGCGACGGCGATGCCACGGGATCATCCGTCGGCACGGCGGTCGGCGCGGGCGGGGTGGCGGTTGGGGAAATCGACAGCGGCCGGTCAGGCGCCGCTGCTGCGGGGAGGAACCCCACCAGCAGCGTCAGCAGACAGAGGCAGGTCACACCGCCGCTCAGGAGCAGGCGGCGCGGCAGGATGGGAAGCTTCGGGACAGACACAAGCGCATCTCCTCTAGAACAGTGCCCGTGGCGGGCAGCAGCGGCTGGGCTGATCATCCAGGATCAGCCCAGCGGCAGGAACGGTGTTAGCGGGCCATCGGGATATGGACGGTGGCGGTGCCAGCGGTGGCCGGGCCGTAGGGATTCTCCGTCCCGGTCAGTTCGACCTCGACCAGCCAGTAGTAGAGCAGGCCGGTCGCGGGCGCGTCCGTGTCCGTCCATGTGTAATCACCGCCCTGACTGCCCTTGGAGGCGACCGACGTCAGCGCGGTCGCCGTGGACCGATCCGGCGTGGTGCCACGCAGAATCTTGAATTCCCTGGTGTCCTGCTCGCTCAGCGTGCCCCAGCGCACCACGACGCCACCGGCTTGCTGTTTCGCCTGGAAATACGCGAGCTGGACCGCCGTCGAATTGGTCAGGGTGGTGGAGACGCTTGACGTGTTATCGCTCGGATCATCGCCCGGCGTGGTGGTTGCGATCCGACCCGTATTGGTTACCTGCGTGCCGTTGGGCGTCGCGGCGTCACTCCGAACCACCAGTGTGATCCGGCCCGACGCGCCCGCCGGGATACTGCCGATCGTCCAGGTCAGCACCTGACCGGATTGGCTCGTCGGCGCGGGCGTGGCCGACACAAACATGAGGCCACTCGGCAGCGTGTCGCTCACGACCACCCCAGCCGCGTCGACCGCGCTGGTGTTGGCATAGTCCAGCGTATAGCTGAGCTGACCACCCGCCACGGCACTCGCCGGCCCGGCCTTCTGAATGCGCACGTTGACCCGCTGCACCGCCGTCGTCGTACTGGAGGTGTTGTCGCCCGGCGTCGTGTCGCTGCTGGTGGTGGCGATCCGCGCGGTGTTGGTCAGCGTCGCCGGGGCATTCGCGTTGACCGTCGTCTGCACGGTGATCGTCCCCGACTGCCCGGACGTCAGCGTGCCGATGGTCCAGCTCAGGGTCTGCCCGGCCTGGCTCGTCGGCGCGGGCGTCGCCGAGACGAACGTGAGGCCGCTCGGCAGGGTATCGCTCACGACGACGCCCTGGGCGATGCCCGGACCATCATTGGTGTAGCTCAGCGTGTAAGTGAGCGTCTGGCCCACCACCACCGTTGCCGGCGCGGTCTTGGTGATCCGCACGTTGACCGGTAGGATCAGGCCCAGGTCGAGCGTCTGATTGTTGGTGTCGGCGATGACCGTGAACGACGGCGTCCGCCAGCTCGTGGTGGCATCCGCATCGCTGTCCAGATCATCCGCCACACCGCTCGCGTCGCGCGGCGCCGCCGTCGCGCCACTCGGCGGGACAAACGCGACCACGTAGGTCCCCGGCACGACGTTCGGAAACAGATACTGGCCCGACGCGCTGGTGGTCGTGGTCGCCACCACCGCCCCCGTAGCCGTATCAATCAAGCGCACGGTGACGCCTGGGATGCCGGGCTCCCCGGTTTCCTGACGACCATCGCCGTCGTCGTTCCAGACGTCGTTCCCGACGGTGCCGTTGGCGAGCATCGCCGCCATCACGCCGACATCGAACGTCATATTCGAGGTACCCGCTGGCTGCCCTGGAACGGAGATCGTCCGGCTGATCTGATCGGCATCGCTGTCGCTCGCGTCATTCCCCCCACGGTTCTGCGGCGACAGAATCAGGCCGGCCAGCGGCCCACCGGCGGCGAAGTTCGAGGCCGCCAGGCGCACGGTGTAAGCCGTGTTCGGCTGCACGTCAAACGCATACAGGCCGCTGGCGTCGGTCGTCGTGGTGCCGACCACCACGCCGCTCGCGTTCAGGAGTTCGATGGTGACACCGGCGATCCCGGTTTCTCCAGCATCCTGCACGCCGTCGCCGTCAGCATCCCGCCAGACCCGGTCGCCGATCACCGGCTGCGTGGTCAACCCGACATCGAAGCTGACGTTCAGATCGCCATTCCCGGCGCTCGGAATGGTGATGACGCCGGCCTGCGACGCATCGCTATCCAGGCCATCATTGCCACCGCGATCCGCCAGCGTCACGCGCAGACCCGCCAGCGGCTGCCCGGGCTGAAACATCACCGGGTCGATCCGCGCGACGTAGCTCTGCCAGGGACTGACGTACATGCGCCAGTTCCCGGACATCCCAGCAACACTGCCCGTCGTCACCGTTGCGAGCGGCGTCGCGAACGCGGTGTCGCCGGCAGCGAAGAGCTGCACGCGCACACCCTGAATGTCGCTCTCGCCGCCGTCCTGGATGCCGTTGGCGTTGGCGTCCAGCCACACCCGGTCGCCGATCGCCCGCCAGGGGCAGAGCAGCTCGACATCGCCGAGCCCGGCGGTCTTGGCAAAGGTGTTGTCGTTGGTCGCGTTATACAGCTCTTCGCGGGCGGTCGGATTGCCGCCGGCGGCGTCATACCAGGCCATACCAGCTGCGTTGAGCTGATAGGGCGTCAGGAAGCTCGTCAGCACCTCGCCGCCATAGCTGCCGTCATGCCGTCCTGGCACATAGGCCAGCGCACCCCATGACCGCTCATTATGGGTCTGGGGATCGTCGTCGGCGTACACTTCGGTGCCGGTCGTCGGCGCGCTCCACTGCCCGGTGCCCGCTGGCTCCGCGCGCAGCAGATCGCCGAAGCCACGGCCCTGCTGGCTGGGGATGAGATACGAGGTGCCGTTATCGCCGTAGCGATCGCGCAGCCCCAGCACCATCCCGCCCTGCTCATCCACCGTAATCCCGGTCAGGAGCGGCAGCGGATGGACCGATGCAAATTGCGTGTCCCAGGGCAACCAGGCGAGCGACAGGCCCGAGAAATCGCCGCGCTGCGCGTCGTAGTCGCGCAGGTTGAAGGCGACCGCTGGGGCTGCTGCCCATGTGCTCGTGCCCAGATCATAGCGCCACACGCCCGCCGAGAGGTGCGCGCGGTCGCCCGTGCTCTCCGCCGAGCAGGTGTAGCCGAGATAGATCGAGATCCGAGTCACGTGCAGCGCGAAGGGACGGAAATCTTGTTGGCCGCTCGCGCAGATCCCCGGATTCGGCACCTGCGGGAGGATCGTGAGGGTACTTTGGGGATCGGCGCTCCAGGTATCGAACCGATAGATCCGCCGCGTGTTCAAATTCACCGCGTATAAGAACCGCTCGTCGGCGTCGATCTCGACGTCGCCGAGGCTGGTCTTGCTGGTGTAATTCAGCACCGTCTGATCCTGGAACTGGGTATGCAACCCGCCGTTCTGCGGCGTGTAAGCCAGGCCATTGGGGAACGCCGCCGCGCTGCCGTCGCCGGGATCGCCAGGCACGCCATTGGGACCGGGGACGACATCGGGGACGACGACGTAGGGCGTCGTCGCGCCGGTCGAGCGGTTGACGACATAAATCCCACCGGGACCCGCCGTGCCGAAGCGCGTCACGCGCTTGGTGAACGCCCCCACAAACAGGCGAGATTGCCGCGCGGCTCCTGCTGGCGCCGCTCCATGTTGTCCACTGCTGTAGGCCACGCCATACACGGCCCCGGCCTCGCCAAGCGTGGACAGCGTGAGGTGGCCCGGCTCGCCGGGCGCGTCGGGCTTGCCGTCCCCAAACTCCAGGACGGCGGGATCGCCGGGGATCGCGTCGCCCTGGTTCGAGACGCTGGGATCGGTATAGCCACCCGGCGACCACCGGGAGCCAAAGCAGGTGGTGGCGAAGCGGGGCGAGACATGGGATGGCTGACCAAGATCCGCCCCAGCGCGGATACACGGCACGGTTGAGGCGTAGGCCAGCGACGGCTGGTTGGTGTCAAGCTGGGCCTGGACCGCCGTGAGCGGGTAGCTACTCAGACCGAGCAGCACCGCAAGGAGGATCAGCACCGGCAGCAGCTTGAAGGACGGGAAACGACGAAGACGATGTGGCACAGCAAACTCCTTTTAGGGGGTACCGGCGTTGGCCATCTGCGCCCCATGGCGGCGCATGACGGCGTGGGCAAACGGGAGTAACAAGGCGACTTCGCCCATGTTCCACCAGAAATGCACGCTAATACGCGGCGCGCTCACCAGCGGCGGCGCGAGCTGACAGAGCAACGCCGTTGGGGCGTATTGCCAGCCCGCGGTTTCGAGCCAGCCGTGGCGGCCCAAGATGCCCGGCAAGCCCTGGGCAAACGCCAGCGACACGTCCTGGGACCACAAGACCAGCACGGCGTCCAGGTACGTGATGAACAGATACGTATGCTCCAGCGAGTGGGCGAACGACCAGGCGAACATCACATAGCCCCACGGATGGCGCAGGCCCTGGTTCAAGATCCAGAGCACCGACAAACATACCGCCCAGTTCCAGAAGAAGTGAACCGTCTCGACGTTGGCAGCCGCCAGAAGACCACCGGCCGCTTTCCCGGGCCACCCAAGATAGTGGAACTGCACATACTGCGCGATGTGTTCAAAGGTATGAAACCCCTGGAGCGCCAGTAACATGGACAGGGCCGTCAGCGGCGCGCCCCATCGTGCAACATCATCGCGCCATTTCAAGAATGCGGGATAGGCCAGCAGACCCAGCGTCAGCAGGGTCGCGCCGGAGAGGGGCATCCCAGCACTGACCATCAGGAGGCCACCGAGGAGGAAGCCGAGGATCAGGGCCAGCAGCAGCGGACGGGTCCGCTTGCGCGGATGGATCAAGGTCAAAAGCGAGGCGCGCGGGCCGCGCTGAGCGGCTGGGACATCGAGCATACCAATCCTCCCAGAGGTCGTTACGTCGGCTGGCTGACATCTGGGACGCAGACCTGCACGCGCCAGTGATGCACGCGGCGCTCCAGTTCCAGGGACCCGCCGATCGCAGAAAGTTCGTCCCTTAAGCGCGCTCGCGCGGCGGCATGCGCCTCCCGTGCCAGGCCAGCCGCATCGGAATCCACCGTAATGACCACCGTCTCGGCCCCATCGCGGGGCAACGTCACCACCATCGAGAGCGCGCCATCATTGACCGCCGTCATCACGACCACTAGCAGGGTCTGGAGCAGCGTCACGGCTGGTCGGTGCGGCAGCCAGCACTGCCGCTGGAGCTGATTGGCAATCGCGACCACGCTCCCTTCCGGCGGGATCATGGACGTAATGGTGGTGGTGAGGGCATCCAGCAGCAGCGTCACCGACTCGGTCAGCGCCACGAGGTGGTCCGGCCCCGTGTCCTCGATCAGGCCGGTCAGGATCGTCTCCAGCACCAGGATGCTCGCCTCGGCATTGCTCCAGAGCTGGGGCCGTAGATCCTCAGCGTCGTCTGCCTGCGTGAGGAGCGCGTGCCGGCGAAACTGGGCGGCGCGGCGAAACAGGTCATACGCGACGGTGAATGCCAGCGGGAAGGGTACGGCCGTGGGCGGGGACACACACGAGCGCAGCGTCATGCAGCACCTCCGTGCCAATGCCACCGCTGGACCGGGGCACTGACGTCGGGCAGCACGAGCGTGCCAGCCGTCATGCGCGGCACCATCTTCAGCACATCCCCAACGTACCGTAGGGCCAGCACCGGATCGACAATCGCCGCGAGCCGCGGCACAGAGGGACACAGCGTTTGGGCGGCGACGATATGGGGCGTGATGAGCACGACCGGCTGCGCCACGCGGCCGAGCCAGAAGCCATACGGCACGGGCGGGTGGTGGAGATCCAGCACGACGACCAGGGCCGCCACCGCGACCGTGCGTGGCAGTTCCTGGTCCACGGCGAGCACAGAGGGCCGAAATTGCGCGCGCGCAATCAGCCGCACCCATTCCAGTTCCACCGTCGGATCGGCAACGGTGACACCAACATACGATGATTCCACGTTCGCCCCCTTGCGCGGATCGCTACCGTCAGGATAGCGAAGGAATGGCGGGCTGGGGGATCAGTTAGCTGCCAAGATGCGCCGGTGATGGCCTACGCTGCGTCCGGGACCGTTGGGGGATAGGGAGCGGGTGGGGAGCAGCGAGGATCTGACCGAGTGCCGAGCTGAGGAAGCGCGTCGCAGGGCGACCCTGATGGAGCACGCCATCATCGGTGGGGGTGCCCGAGCGGACGATGATCAGGGTCCCGTGGAGGAGCTACGGGTGCGCCGGTGGCGCTGCCAAGGCGTCCAACAGCAGGTGCAGCAGCGCGGACGCCCGGCCACGATACATCCGGGCTGGCACGTTGCAGGCCAGCCGCAACTGGCGCAGTTTCCGATAGAACGTCCGCTCTGGCAGTAGTGAGATCGCAGCCGCCCGCTCAATGCTCGGGGCATGCGCCAGGGCCACCAGGATCGCCAGGAACCTGGGATCGACCGCCGTGAACGGCGGGGCGGACACGTCCAGATAGGCGGGTCGGACCTGCGGGGCCCGGGCCGGGCCGACGGCGCCACAGTGCCGCAGCCACAGCACGAGATCCGCAGACGGCACCGTTTCCGACGCCACCGCATAGACCGACGGACAGCTCGCCGCCAGGCGGTGCAGCACCCGATCCGCTGACCGCGTCAGGATCAGCGTGGGCACGTGCGGATACCGCGTGGCCAGCTCGTGGAGCACCGTGACTTGCATGATCGGATGCATGCTGACGGTATCGAGCAGCAGGGGACCCGTGAGGGGTGGGAGCAGCGGCACGTCGGATGGAGGTGGCACGTCCTCGTGATCGCACTGGAGCAGGAGCACATGGCAGCCAATGCCCGCCTCCTCCAGGCGGCGGATCAGCGAGCGCCGACGGACCACCGTGGACATCAGCGACACCGAGACGATGGGGCGGTGATCGCGCGCCGGTGCCAGGTCGCGGACAGCCAGGACCATCAGCGCCTCGCGATCGGCACCCACGCGGTCGACGTCGGCACAAATGGCAGCGCCACGTCCGGATCGCCCAGAATGCCAAAACTAAAGACCAGATCATGGTGGCCGGCCAGCACCACCACGCGCAGCCCGTCCAGATGTGCTTCGCCCAAGCTCCGCCGTCGCCCATCCTGGGCAAAGAGCCGCGGCACCAGGCCCTGGAGCAGCACCGCATGCGCCGTATTTACCCCCTCACCCGTCGCGGCCAGGCTGGCAACCGCGCCGCCCTGCGGCCACAGCACGAGGCGCTCATCCGTGGTCATGAGCACGGGATTCGCCCAGTCGCCGCTCAAACAGGTCATACTCAAGAGGATCGGCAGCCGATCGCCATTGGTGCGGGCATCGGCGTCGTACACGTACCACAGATAGGGCGTCGGGGCGTCGGGCGTGGTCGCCGCCCACTGCCACTGCGAGGCATGGCCGACATAGACCCACAGCGCCGCGCCCGTCGGCGTGGTCGTCGAGAATGGCGGACACGCGGTATCGTAGCGCGATCCGCCGTCGAGCGCCCGCATCAAACGACAGCGCAGCTCGGCGACATTCCGGTAGGAGCCGTTCCCCGTCACGCGATCCGGGGCGTAGAAGAAGCGCTGGATCTGCATGCCCCGTGGCAGCACGGACACGACCGTCTCCGCGGTTGCCACAAAGCTCCCGGCCGGATCGAGGCGACCATCCGGCTCGCGGTCGTTGTCGGTCAGCAGCAGCGCCCGGGTGCGCCAGGGTCCCGCGGGCGGGGCGGTGAGGTACTGCGCTGTCTTGCGCACGATCGTCTGCGCCTCTCCCAAGGTGCGGGCCGGCAGCCGTCCGATCGGCAGCTCCGGCAGCAGATCCTCAAGCGGATCATCCGTATCCAGACGGGTGTAGCAGGTGTCACAGGCGATCTCGCCGCGCACCGGATCGGCGTCCACGAGGTAGGGCGGGATCAGGGTGGGGTCCACCTGGCCGGGATCGACGCGCATGCGCACGCTCCCCGCGCCAACCAGCAGCACGGCGCGCGGCGCTGGCTGCCAGGTAGCGACGGCCGCGCGGATCAGGGAGCGGATCGCTTCAGGATCGCGCTCGCCCCAGGCCCAGGCATCATACGCCGTCTGCACGTCGACCACACCAACGGTGTCGCCGCGCTGCTGGTGCGCGACGATCAGCGGGTCGAGCGCGCTCCGCAGCGATGCGTGGGTGATGATCAGGTAGGACGCCCCGGATTGGCCCGGCGCTGGTCCCGCGCCTGGATCGAACCCCGGCCCACGCTCGACGCTTGGCGTGTGGGGCGTCGCGGCATAGGCCGGCCGCACGTCGGGCAGCGCCACCCAGTCGAGCAGCACCGTATCAGGCTGGTCGCTCGCAATCGTTACGTCAAGCTGAAGCACGCCCGGCAGGATCGTGAACGGGAGCAGCACCGTGCCCAGATACGGCTCGGTGCCCGGCCAGGTCAGGGGATCGAGCGCGCGACCATTGGCGCTGAGCGTCAGCGTGTGCGGCTGTGCCCGCGTCCCGACGACGGCGAGCTGGATGCGCGTCCCGGCAGGCGCGCTCACGGGCAGCGTCAGCGCGATGCTGGTCCGATCGCGATCCGTCCCGCGGACCAGCTCCCGGCCATACCAGCGGTCGCCACGCAGCGACGGCCAGCGCGTCTGGTAGAGCACGTCCTCTTCCCAGCGGATCGGGTCGCCCGGCGCAAGCTGGGGCGTGCCGCGCAGCCCTGGCGTGTCCTCCAGGGACAGCCAGGACACCGACTCGCGGCTATACCGACTCGGGTTCAGGTGGCCGATGAACTGAAGCACATCACCCACATCCAGGCGGCCATCGCCGCCGTCGTGGATGTCCAGGGGCACCTCCTGGCCGTGCTGCCACAGGTGGATACGGCTGGGATCGAGAGTCGCCAGATCCCAGCCTGCGGCTGCGAGCGCCGCCGCGTCGATTTGCTGAAGCCCGGCCTCGGTCATGCGCACGCGCAGCGCGTGGGGATCGGCGACCAGGGGATTGGCGACGGGCGGCGCGGCGGCAATGCTCGGAGCCGGGAGGAACAGGGTGCTGAGGAGCACGATCAGCATGAAGCAGGAACGCATCTCGTCTCCCCTAGCCCGGCAGCCGCTCGTCGAGCAGCCGCGCCCGATCCGCCAGCCGCAGCGCCAGCTCCTGCGCGTGCTCGCTCACGGCCTCGGCAGCGTCTGCCAGCGACCGCAGCGCGCCGGGATCGGTGAGCACCGCCACGGGCAGCCTGCCGTCGGGACAGCGCGGCATGAGCGTCGCCCAGGCGGTCATCAGCTCGCCCAGCGTCGCTGTCAGGCCGTCCGCATTCCCATCCAGCGCGGCAACCGGCGCGAGCGCGGCATCGAGCTGGGCCAGGGCCAGATCCGCCTGACCGGCCCGCAGCAGCTCGGCGAGCTGGGTCAGGAACAGGGGCAATGCGTCGGCCTGCTGCGCGGCGGCATCAAGGAGTGGATGGTCGCCGGGCGCGGCCTCACGCAGCGCGGCGCGCTCGGCGCTGGTCAGCAGCAGCGGCGGGGTGGTCAGTTCAGCAGTGATCATCAGAGATACCTCCAGAAGACATGACGGGGCGGCGGAACGGTCAGCGGGGGAGCCGCGACCGCGCGCAGGGCGTCGAGCGCGGCATGGGCCTCGGCGAGGGCCGCGTGGGGCACGGGGATCGGCGGTATCCGCTCCCGGTGCGCCTGGGCGGGTGCGCGGCAGGCCAGCTCAGCGAGCGAGCGCCAGTCGCTATACAGCAGCGTGGCACCAAGCCGTCGGGCAGTCTGCCGCAACAGGCGGCGGTCGCGGGCCAGGTGCGCGCTCCCGACGATCCGGCCCGTGAGCAGCGCCGCGAGCGGCGGCCACACGCCAGCGAGCGGCGGCGCGTCCGGGCACGCGGGCCGGATGCGCGTGTGCAGCAGCACGTGGCCGTGCCGGTCGAGGAGCGCCACCGCCCCCAGCCCGCGACCGCGTGGCTCGGTCGCCAGGATGACCAGGCGGTCGTCCGCGAGCAGCGCGCGGGCCGTGGTCGGGCAGGAGACGTTGCGTGTCATCGCCAGCCGCCGGACGCCAGCCCCTGCTCCAGCACCACCTGCACCCGGATGGGCTGCCGCGTCTGCTGCTGCAAGGTCTGGGCGATCAGCGGCGCGTACGTCGCCGCCACCTTGTCGCGGGCAAAGATGTTGGGCGTGCCGACGATCGCCTCGCCTGACGCAAGCTCGAGCAGCGCCGTCTCGTGCAGCCAGGTCGCGTAGTCCTGCGCGGGCACGTGCTCCGACAGCCGCCGCTGCACCGTGCTCCAGAGCTGCTGCCACGCCTGCTGCTCCGCGGAGATCGGCGTGGGTGGGGGTGGCGGGGGCGGGGGCGGCGCTTGCGGGTGGGCTGCACGCCGCGCTCGGAGCTGCGGATGCGCGTGCGGGAACTGCCCGGAGCGGATGCCCCAGGTCAGCCAGGCGGCACGGTTGTGCAGCGCGTCCGCGCGGGCGTCGGCCTCGGCGATCCAGGCCCGCAGGTAGTCCGCGGTCATGTCCGGCGTGAGCAGCGTCACGCTGACCCCAGCCTCCTTCAGCAGCGCGCGGCGGGGATCGTCAGCAGCGCGCGCGGGCCAGTCAGCTAACGGCAGCGGCGGCTGCTCTGGACGTGTCGCGCGCGTGACCGCGCGGCGGAGGGCAGCGGGCGAGACGCGCGGCGGGGGGTGATCCCGCCAGCGCTCGATTGCCTGCCAGCACCCATCCGGCTGGGATGCAAAGAGCGCGTGGAGCGTCACATAGTCGGCGCGGCCAACGTCCCGCAGCCCAACCACTCGCCCGACGGTGCGGTAGGCGTGCAGCAAGGCATGCCAGTCGCGGCCTGTAGGCGGCTGCGGGAGCAGCGTCGGCACGAGCGCACATGCCTGCTGCACGCCCGCCTGGAAGGTGTCGCTGGTGATCGCGTCGCCGAAGGTGCAAGGCCGCAGCGGGGGCGGGAGCGCCATGACCGCTCGGAGCGCGGCCAGCACGACGCCGACGGGGATCTGCTGGCGCTTGAAGCGGCGCTCGGCGGCCTTCTTCTCGCCCGGCGTGTGCGGGTAGCGCGTGTCGCTGCCACTCAGGATGCGGTGGACCTCGCGCCAGAAGGCCAGGTCCTGCCGCGTGCTGGCGAGCTCCTCCGCGCGCAGGTGTCGCGCGATGGACAGCAGCGTGTCGCTGGCGGAATCGTCGATCGTGTCGTTGTCTGAATCCTGAGTCGTTAACGATTCCTCCGTTAACGATCGATCCGGGAGCGACACGTCCCGATCCGCCAGCGACACCTGCGCGGGCGGCTCCTGGGGCCGATCAACGTATCGTGTCGCTCGCGGATCAGGATCACGAGCGACAGGTCGCTGATCCGCCAGCGACAGCGTACGGGGTGTCGCTGGTGGAATGGGATCACGAGCGACACGCTGATGATCCGCCAGCGACACGTTGGAGGGTGTCGCTCGTGGATCGGGATCACGAGCGACACGCGGCTGATCCGGCAGCGACAGCGTACGGGGTGTCGCTCGTGGATCGGGATCACGAGCGACAGGCGGCGACACACTGGCGACACAACGGCGACAGAGTGGCGACAGATCGGCGACGGCGGCACTACCCCTGGCGGCACGCGCCTCGGTCGTGGGACTCGTCTCCGGCGCGGCGGTAGGCGGGAGCGCCGCTCCACCGGGATCGCTGCTCCCCGCCCCGCCCGTGCCGCCGTCTCCATCCTCCGGCTCCTCATCCGGGCGCTGCGCCTGCTGCTGCCGTGCCCGCGCGCGCTGCGCCTGCGCCACCCAGGCCCGCGCCCGGCGGCGATACACGCGCAAGGCTGCGGTCCCATGGAGCTGCGTAAAGAGCCGCGTCCAGCGCGCATCGTTCAGCAGACGCGGCACGAGATCGGGCCACGCGCCGTCGGCGTAGAAGCGATACGCGGGCTCCGCGTTCTGCAAGATCCCGCCCTGGCTCAGCACCCGCACCGCCGCCTGGCCAATGGCGTGCTCCGGGTGCGTCGGATCGAGCGCAGGCATCAGCGCCGTGAGCACCCGATCCAGCGTGTCCCAGTCGAGCACGCGCGGCGCCGGGTCGGCAGCGGGCGCGGCGTGGGGCGGCACCCACGGCGGGCGCTGGAGCAGCCCCGCAGCGGTCAGCAGGTACAGCGACCCGACGACCTGCCACGGCTCGGGGAGGCCCAGCCGCGCCTGGAGCACCGCTGGAGCGGGTGTCGCAGGCGTCCGGCGCTGTGCCTGCTGGTGCGCCCCCAGATCGGTGAGATAGGCGTAGAGAAAGACCCCGGTCATGCCGACGAGCGGCGTCCAGTCCAGCGTCATGAGCGGGGGGGTGTGGTCAGGGGTTCGTGCGAGCATCTAGGCATCCTCCTCACGCGCCTGCGCCAGCCGCAGCTCGGCGGCGATCCGCTGTGGCAGTTCGTTGATCACGATATAGATGCGGGTATCCTCGTAGAGGCCCCGGTCGACATAGCTCCGTACGATCGCCCGCCGCTCCCAGCCCTGGAGGAACAAGGTCAGCACCTCGGCGTGGAGTGGCGCGCGCACCCGCCAGGACGCGGCGATCTGGTGCAGCCGTCGATGGGCCGCGCGGGCACCGCCCAGCGCGCGGACGAGCCGCCGCGCCGCCGCCTGCTGCTGCGGCTGCGCCCGCGTCGCCCGCCGGAGCGGGTAGGGCGTGAGCCAGCCGAGCAGCAGCGCCACATCCGCCGCGCTCCAGAGCGGGACCTGCGCCGCCTCGACGGCGTGCACGACGCGCAGCGCGGCCCGCTGATACGCCTGCGTCGCCCGGTCGGTGGGCGGGAGCGCGGCCGGATAGGTCGCGAGCCGCGCGAGGCGCGCCCGCATGGCCGGGGTCAGCGGGCGATGCAGCACGAGGTGGCAGCCGGCCAGGTACGCCTCGGCGTCGAGATCGGGGGCCGGCGTGCTCGTCAGGCCGATGAGCCAGGCCGGGTGGAGCGCGCCGCGCGTCATCTGCTCAGCAAGCACGGCGGCGAGCTGCGGCGCGGCCAGCTCCGGAAAGCCCGGCGCGTGGGCGTGGAGATCGAGCAGGATGAGCGTCAGGCGCGGCGGCGCGGCGGCGGCCAGGCGGCGGACGGCCCGATCATAGCCGTCGAGGAGCGTCGGCACCGGGCTGACGGCGACACCTGCCGCGCGCAACGCGGCGTGCAGCCCGGTAGATCCAATCGCGAGCACGTGCGGCGGGATCGTCGGGGGGTGGGCATGGCTGCGGCCCGGAACGCACGTCGCGATGCTGGAGGGTGCAGCGCATCCCGACGGCGCGTGGAGCTGGCAGGGAGGGCTCATGCGGCACCTCCGTCATCTGCCGATGGCGTGGCGCGCGCCGCCCGCCAGGCTTGGAGGCGCTCCCGGCCGGCGGGCGTGATCTCCAGCTTCGCGGGCCAGCCCGGCTGCGTCACCGTGATGCGGAGCAGACCGGCGCGCTCCAGGCCATGCAGGGCGTTGTGGGCGACCGAGGGCGCCGACATCCCCAGCGCGCGGGCGATGATCCGCTGCGAGGGCGACGCGGCGTGCTGCTGCTGGAAAGTGGCGATGTGATCGAGGACGGCGAGCCGGTCATACCGCCGCTGGACGCGGCGGGGGACCGGCTCCGGTTCGGTTAACATACTGCTGCCTTTCGGGTAGGCAGCCGGGGACGGCGGATTGTCGGATGCCACAGGGCATGCTACAATCCACCGCGTAGAGCGACCGCTCTACGTCCGGCTGCGCGGCTCTCGTGTCAGTTGG
>DASUTC010000055.1 GCA_036374795.1 Herpetosiphonaceae bacterium | reverse complement strand
GTCAGCTCGTCGGCGGCGATGTTGGGAAAGCCCTGCGCGAGCCAGTCCTGCGCCTGGACCGTCCACGAGCCGCCCGCGCGGCCAAGCAGCAGGATCGGCACCAGCATCATCCGATCGCGCGGCCCGAAGATCGTCGTGGCCGTCAGCAGACCGTCGTACCCATAGCGCGCCGCGAGCGCAAAGAGCGCCTCGGCATGACGCGCGGCCCCGTCCAGCTCCCCGGCTCGCTGATGCAAGATCGCCAGCCAGAGATGGACCAGCGCCTGGCCGTAGCTGTCGTGGCTGAGCGTAAACTGCTGGAGCGCCTGGCGCAGCCACTCCGTCGCCTCAGGCGATCGGTGGGCAACACAGACCGCGCCGAGCGCCGTCCAGAGCAGCGCCTCCGACCATCGATCGCCGCTGCGCTCGACGATCGTCAGGCCCTCGCGAGCAGCAGCCCTGGCCGCGGCCAGTTCGCCGCCAAAGCCATGTAGCAGCGCCAGCCCGATATAGGCTTCGACCTTGGTGCGCTGCACTTTGAAGCTATCGGCCAGCGCCATCGCCTGAAGATAGACCCGATGCGCGGTCATCACGTCGGGCGAGGGGCCGAGCTGGAGCGCATGGCCCAGCCGCATCCAGGCGATCGACTCGAACAGGCCGGAGCCGAAGCTGTGGGCTGCATCGAGGCCCTGCTGGGCATAGCGCAGCGCCGCCTCGTGCTCGCCCTGCAAGCCGCCGATCAGCGACAGGAGCAGCGTCACCTCGCGGTGCGCCTCAGGACGGCGATGCGGGATCGTCGCCTGATCGTGGGGCAGCTCGCGCTCAAGGATCGCCCGCGCCTCGCGCAACTGGCCCAGCCGCAGCAGCACCCGTGGCTGTGGCTCGTCGGCGCTGCCGCTCAGCCGCGCCGCAACGCGGTAGAGCCGCGCAGCCTGATCGGCGCGTCCAGCGTTGAGCCGGTTCTCGGCGATCAGCCGCAGCACCGCCGCGCGCTCGGTGGCTGCGTCGCGCGGCAGCAGCTTAAAGGCCTGTCTTAGCAGATCGTTGGCGGGCGTGGGCCGCACCGTATCGAGATACACCAGCGCCTGACCTTGCAGCGCACGGGCCTGACCATAGACATCACCCGCCGCGCCATACAGCCGCTCGGCGGAGCGATACGCCTCAAGCGCCAGCTCGAACCGTTCCAGGCAGCGGGCGGCATCGCCCCGCGCGATCAGCAGATGCGGATGCGCCGTCAGCACCTCGGCGGGAAGCTGATTCAGCCAGGCCAGCACCGTCACGAAGCGCCCGCCGTCCAGCCAGGACGTGATCCAGCGGGCGAGCTCGGCTGCCGTGCCCTTAAGATCATCGATCGCCAGCAGATGGTAGAGCACCTTCTCGCCAGCGCCGACGCCGCGATAGTAGGCCGCCGCGCGCTCGTTCAGGTCGATCCAATCGGGCAGCGACTCCTGGGCGCGCTGGTGGAGGAAGGCATGGAACAGCGGATGGTAGGTGTACAGGTCGTCGTCGTGCCGCGTCAGGAAGAGGCCACGGCGATAGAGCGCGCGCAGCCAGGTGGCGGAGGCGGTGCCGCCAAGAATCGCATTACAGGCCGCCGGATCGAGCTCCTCAAGCACCGAGGAGCGCAGCAAAAAGCGCTGGATCTCCTCCGGCTGTCTGGCAAAGACGTTCCGCGCCAGATACGAAAAGAGCGCATCCCGCGACTCGGACTGAAGCATCTGGGCCACGCTGGAGGCCGCGCCCGCGACCGGGCTTGAAACCAGGATCGGCGGCCTGGCTCGATCCGGCTGCGGCGTCGGCCACTCCGCCGTTTCGTGCAAGCTCTGCCAGATCAGATGCAGCGCAATCGCCCAGCCGCCCGTTTGCTCGCTCAGCAGCCTGGCCGTCGCGGGATCTAGCGCGTGCTCGTAGGCCGAGGCAAAGAGCGCTTCGATCTCCTCCGGCATAAAGGCCAGCGCGGCCTCGTCGATCTCAAGCAGCTCGCCGCGCACCTGAAGCGTCGGCAGGCCAGAGAGCTGGGGCCAGTGCCGGGTCGCCAGGATCAGGTGCAGCAGCGGCGGCGGCTGCGCGATCAGCCGCTCCACAAGCGCGCGCATATCAGGCAGCGGATCGATCGCATCGTAGTCGTCGAGCACCAGCAGCGTCTCGTCATCCAGCGCCTCGGCCAGATCGTTGATCAGCGCATCGAGCGCCTGGCTCCAGGCCTGCGTACCGCCGCTGCTGTGCTCAAGGATCGCCAGCGCGCGCGCGCCGGCCTGCGGCACGACGTTGCGGCAGGCATAGATCAGGTGCAGCAAAAAGATCAGCGGATCGTCGCTGCCCTCGGCCAGGCTATACCAGATCGTGGGCCAGCCGCCATGCATGGCAAACGAGGCCAGCACGCTGCTCTTGCCGTAGCCGACGCTTGCCCGCACGATCGTGAGCGGATACTCGGCGGCATCGGCCAGCAGCAGCTCCAGCCGGGGGCGGCGCAGCCACCGTCGAGGCAGGCGCGGCGGCATCAGCCGGGTACGAACGACAACATCTTCACCAAACATGGCGCTGTCTATCTGCGCTCATCGCCGCATACGGCTGGCGGCGATAAGGATTGGAGCACGACCGCATCGGCGCTGGCTGAAACATTCTACGTATTCTATCATAGCCTAATCCCCGGCCCGCCCGGTTGTAACTCGCCCTGAACTTGGTTGTAACTTCGCCACGCTATCATACGAGATGCAGCAAACTGCGCTCCGGTGTCGTGGATCGCCGTCTGCTGTGTGCGTCTGGACGCAGGTGATCCGGATGCAACGTCAACGGCGCAAAGACTGAGTACACGTTCAATGCAGAGCTTATATGACGAGCGGAGATCGATTCCGGTTGGAGCCCGCCGATACCGGCTGGCTGATTCTTATGCGTACGCCAGTGCATGCGTAGCCTACGGATGTACTGGTTTGTGCTGCATTGCGCGTGTCGCGAGCTTCGTCGGTCGGGAGCATCTTAAACAACCCAGGCATTCCACCACGTCTTGCCGAAAACCGATTGACAACGCTGGCCGAGCAGCAACACCCGCCGACGGTTACGCTGCGCCGCGTTGATCGCAAGGAAAGCACGAGTAACACAATGGGAATCGAATTGAACAACCGGGTCGCCGTGGTGACTGGCGGCGCAAACGGCATCGGCTACGCGACTTCGCTGACCTTTGCCCAGGCGGGCGCGTCCGTGGCCGTGTGGGACTACAACGACGAGGCCGGGCAGCGCGCCGTCGAGGCGCTTGACGGCATCGGCGCGCAGGCGCTCTTCTGTAAGGTCAACGTCGCGTCGCAGCCCGATGTCGAGGCGGCGGTCGCGGCGACGCTGGAGCGCTTTGGCCGGATCGACATCCTGATCAACAACGCCGGGATCACCCGCGACGCGCAGCTCGTCAAGGTCAAAGATGGCGAGGTCGTCGGCAAGCTCAGCGAGGACGATTTCGACCGGGTGATCGCGGTCAATCTCAAGGGCGTCTTCAACTGCACGCAGGCGGTCGTCCCGACGATGATTCGGCAGCGCTATGGCCGCATCGTCAACGCCGCGTCGGTGGTGGGGCTGTACGGAAACTTCGGCCAGACCAACTATGTCGCCTCGAAGTCCGGCGTGATCGGCATGACCAAGGTCTGGTCGCGGGAGCTGGGCAGGCGAGGCATTACGGTCAACGCGGTCGCGCCCGGCTTTATCGCCACCGAGATGACACAGGGCATGCCTGAGCATGTGCTCTCGGCGATGGTCGAGCACACGCCCGTGGGCCGTATCGGACAGCCGCAGGACATCGCCAACGCCTATCTGTTCCTGGTTTCGGACGAGGCCAGCTTTATCAGCGGGACGGTGCTGAGCGTGGACGGCGGCCTGATCATGGGCACGTAAGCATCCCGCATCCAGGCGCGGCACCTCGCGGGGCGATCCACGGGCTGCTCATCTTGCAGCACGCAGGGCACGAGCGCAACAAAAACTGGTGGAGTCTCCTACGCGAGGAGACTCCACCAGCGGAAGCCACCACAGCGCGGTGCTGCCGGTGCAGTTCAGCCGCGCCAGCGCCGTGAGACGAGCATAGGTTGTCTACGAAACCAGAAATTCCACATTCTCGGCGACCGCGTGGCCGTTTTTTAATACCGGTTCGAGCGCTTGAGCCGCAGGCGCGGCCAGCAGGTGCTTAAGCTCCGCGATGCGCCGCTGGCGCTCTATAGCCTGTTGCTGCTCAAGCTCCGCCTGGCGCTGCGCGTCGCGCCGGTTGATGGTGACAACCAGCAGCGACGGGAAGATCGCGATGACCGCTCCGGCAAGCAGCGACAGCGCCGGGAGGCGGGTGTGGCTCCGCCTGCCGGTCGCCAGCACCAGCAGGCTGCCTGCGGCAATCGCCAGACCACGGTTCACCGTCGTCTGATCCACGTCTGTATCGGCCACGCCGCCGGTGCAGCCGCACGAAACCTTAGCCTCCTGCTTGATCACCTGCCGCCCGGCGAACGCGAAGGAGCCGCCCAGCACTGCTCCCAGAACCGACCCTAGCGGATACATCCACCCGAACAGAAAAGACACGCCCGCTACCAGCTCTGCCCAGGGCAGCGCCAAACCAGTGGCATCGCTCAAGCGCTTGGGCAGAACGCCATACTGACGCACGGAGCGCCACGCATCGCGGTAGTTCGTAAACTTCAGCGCTGCGGAGTAGAGAAAGAGCGACCCCAGCCAGGCGCGCGTTAATGTCGAGATGATCTTCACGTGCTGCTCCATATGTATCTCGTGCAGAATCACGGCGCTTGTTCGGCAATAGCCGATTCTGCATCAGTAAATGGGAGTTTGGGGGACGCCCCCAGGTCCAGAGGGCGCCCATCCGGCCTGTCGGCGCGCTAGGCTTGCGGCCAGATCCAGATCCTCGTGGCGCGGAAGCCGCCATCCGGCAGGCGCAGACCCACCGCGCCCATCTTCGTGCCGGGGACGACGTTGGCGATGCCGACCGCCATCATGTCGCCCTCGCCGTCGGTGATGCGGATGACTTCCAGCGCCGAGGATAGCTCAATCTCACGATGGCCGCCCTTGATCGCGGCGATGCGCAGGCGGCTGCCCTGCGCCGTCATGTCGCCGCCCTGCGGCATCAGTTGCTCGACGGTGCCGTCGAGCCGCCCGATGTTGACCCACACGTTGTTGGCCTCAAGCGAGCCGTCGGCCAGCGCCGTGCCGCGCACGTCCACGTAATCACCGACCTGAATCTCGCTGTGGCTCACGCCCTCGAACTCTTTCCAGACCGCCGCCCGCGCGGGCAGGCGAATCGCGCGCATCTCGCTGCCGCCTACCAGCACGAGGCCCCCGACCGACTTTTCGACGACATAGCCGCCGAAGAAATTCGGATCGATCTCAGGGTGCTTCGAGGGAGCGGCTTCTGGATGCTTCTCAGGGTCGAGTTCGGGATGCTTCTCAGGATGCTTGTCGATCGAGTCGTGCGCTTTGAGCCTCGCAGCGCCGACCACGCCAGTCAGCCCAGGGTACAGGAAGTTCACGGCTGCCGCGCCGCCTGCTGCGACGATTTTAAGAAAACTGCGTCGTTCCATGAAATCGGCTCCTATACTTGAGTGGCTACGTTAGACAGTGGCCTGAACGTTCGATATGATGCCAGTGGACAGCGATGCGAACTGCGAGAAAAGCGCTTTGGTGAAGTCGACCATCACGCAGGTGCTGGGGCCGGTATCGACGCGGGTGCCGGTGCGGCTCCTGCCGCCATAGACGAATGTGCCGGAATTGCCGCAGTACACAGTCTTGTACACGCTATAGTTGCAGCACCACGAGCAGTTCGTCTTCCAGGCGAAGCCGTATGAGCCAGAGCGGCAGGTGCAGCAGCCGCCGACGCCACAGTACGAGCTTTGACCACAGGGCGTCGAGCAGTTGCTACCCTGGCAGCAGCAGCCGTCACAGCCGCAGGGATCGGGATAGCAGCAGAACCATGATGCTTTTCCGTAGTACGTTGCCATTGTTGATCTCCTCCATGAGTTAGTAGAAATCGCGGTGCGGTATGGACCAACATCAAACGTAGGCGTGAGCGTACTCACCCCATGGGAACGAATCAGAGCCAGGTCCCCCCCTCGATCGAAACCATCCCTGGCGCAGCTAAGAGACGGCTCTGCTGCTCCATCGAATAGCGATCCTCCTTTCCCCAGGCTGCGCAGGCCAGGCTGTTATGGCTCCGTGCCGGGTAGCACGACAACCTTCCACGGGCATGCATCCGGCAACGCGCCCGTCGGCGCGCTGCTGCCTTGAGGTGCGTTGCGCGCTCCCTCCGCTTCTATGATCAACACATCTGGTGGAGCCATACCGTCAACGACGATGCCATACGCCGATCAAACTATCTGCCATTTGTCCTGGGGGGTGAGAACGTGTGTCGCCGTTTGGATGTTGCCAGGCTCCCTGGGGAAACAGGAGCGGGTGTCACCTGTTGTAGGTGCGCAGCATGCCAAACATATAACCTGTCATCGTGTGTGCATCGACGTATACGCTGAGTTGGAGCGAAGCCAAGTTAACTATTAAATATAAATTAAATTTATTCTAAACGATCGACGGTAATAAGTCAAATTAAAGTTAATACGTCGATCCCTCGCTGGTAGAACTTTTTGACCACTCGCACCTGCGACAATCGGCTATGTGCGGTACACTACCATGTGAAACACGGTCTTAAAAAATTGCATAGGACAGATCTACGCTATGGCTGATTTTGTAGCACAGGACTCGATCGTACGGACCATCTGGGGCAACGCCGACACGATCTTGCTGGTCTTTGCCGGCTCGGCGGCGGAGTTTGCGCTGAATCGGGCTGTCGACTGGCTGTTTTTCACGGGCAACCTTCCGCGCAATCCGATCGGGCGGCTCTTCTCGACGGCGAGCTTCGCGCAGGATATTGTGTTCGTGGACGAGGCGACGGCACAGCAGACGCTCGACCGCATCACGGCAGCGCACAGCGCGGTCGAGCGGCGGCGCGAGCAGCGCCTGCCCGACTGGGCCAATCGCGATGTGCTCTACATGCTGATGGACTACTCGGAGCGGTCGTATGCGCTGCTGCACCGCCCGCTGACGATGGCGGAGCAGCAGGACAACTTCGCGGTCTTTCGGCGTGTCGGGGTGGGGCTGGGCATTCCCGATCTGCCGGAAACCTACGCGGACTGGCGCGTCGACCGGCAGCGCCATCTTGAGCGCGATCTGGTCTACAGCGACTACACGGCAGCGCTCTACGAGCAGTACCGGCGGCACCTCGGCGCGTGGCGCTACGATCTGCTGCTTCAGACCCAGGCGCTGCTGGTACCCGATCGGGTGCGCGAGCTGCTCGGGCTCAAGCCACATCCGCCGCTCGCGCGCCTGATATGGCTGTACCCGCTCATGCGACGGCTCCGGCTCCGCGCGCTTGTTCAGCGCATCTTGATGCCGCCGCGCTATCTCGCCGACGTTCGCCGCCTGGATCGACCGATCGCCGTCTAACAGCCCGGCGTGTCCGCCGCGCTACACCGTGCGGCTGTGCTCGTCGGGCGGCGGCAGCGCCGCGCGAAGCTGCTCCAGAATACGCTCATATGCCATCGGCCCGGCTACTCCGTGAGGCCGTGTCGCCTGCCCGGACCAGAGAATATCTCCTTGAAGATCGCGAATCACGAGCGAGCCGTAAAAGCTTTCGCCGGTATCTTCGCCATCCGCCTCTAGTTCTGCATCTGCGATCGAGCGATCATCCGTAAAATCGAATTGGCCGATGCGCTGCATCTCACGGATCAATCTGCGCCCGAATTCCGGCTCACCCAGCAAAGCGCCGACATATAGAGTATGTACCTGTGCTAAGGCTTTGCTCATAGGCCCCTCCTCAGAGTCGTTCCAAGCAAGATTAGTACCGTTCGGGCGCGAGCATGAGCCGTGTGTGGTCGCCAGACACAGCGATCTGCTGTGTGGGAATGCAAGCGGCGCTAGACCTCGATCACCTCGGCCTGGCCCGCGGTCAGATCGGTCAGCTCCGCGACAAACACGGGCAGGTCATCGACGGCAAACGAGAGCGCCAGCGTCACATCGACCGCAAAGTCTTCGCTCAGGATCTCGCCGTTGTGCGCCGCTACCAGCCGCTTGACCTGCTCATAGTGAGCATACGGGATCGTCAGCAACACCTGGCGTTTCTCGATCTTCTCGGCGCGCGGCAGCGCCTCAAGCACGGCCCGAACAGCATCGCCGTACGCGCGCACCAGGCCACCCGTGCCCAACAGCGTGCCGCCGAAATAGCGCGTCACGACGACGGTGGCATCGCCCAGGCCGCTGCCGCGCAGCACCGCCAGCGCCGGACGGCCCGCAGTGCCGCCGGGCTCGCCGTCGTCGCTTATGCCGAGCGTGGTCGTCGCGCCGTAGCCCACGACATAGGCAAACACATTATGCGTCGCGTCGGCAAACTCGCCGCGCATCCGGGCGATAAACTCCTTCGCCGCATCGACTGTGGGTGTGTGCGCGATCGTTGCGATGAAGCGCGAGTTGGAGACGCGAATCTCGGTGCGCGTCTCGGCGGCAGGGATCGGGTAACGCTGGGCTTCAGACATAGCGCGGCCTGTCTCACTCCTCTAGGATCGATGCTCCAAAGTGTACTACAGCCTGGCACAGAACCGAGAACTGAACAAAACAGGAACAAACGAACAAAACGCACTACTTTGTTGTTTCCCTTGTTCCCTTGCCCCTGGCTGATTGGAACATCTGCCTGCTTTTGGAGTACACTTGAGGGCATAAGGAGCGACACATGCGCAAACTGCTAGAGCATGGTCCATGCTTTATCTGCGGCACGTCCAACCCGGACAGCATGGGCGTTACCTGGTGGGCCGACGCGGCAGGCTGCATTCATACTACGATTACCCTGAGCGTGGCACAGCAAGGACCGCCCGGCTATGTCCACGGCGGCGCGTCGGCGGCGCTGCTGGATGAGGTGATGGGCATGGCGGTCTGGAACGCCGGGTATCAGGTAGCCTCGGTCAACCTTGAGTGCGAGTACCGCCGCCCGCTGCCGCTCGGCACCGAGCTGCATGTCATGGGCGAGATCGTCGAAAAAACCGGCAGCGCGATCCGGGCACGCGGCACGATCACGCTGCCCGACGGCACGCAGGCGGTCATTGGACGCGGCATCTACGTCGAAGCGCCGCACCTGTTCGAGCACATCATGGGCGCGCCGACCCGCTCGGAGGCGGAGCAGCGGCCCGATCCGAGCGAAGCGGCGGACAGGCGCGCGTAGGCGGGCCGTCTGCCACGGAGGAGCTATGAGCAACCTACCGCCGGAGCTGCCGCACGCCCCGGAGTTTCCCGACGATCTCGACTGGATCAACACGGCTGGTCCGCTGCGCCTGAGCGATCTGCGCGGCAAGCTCGTCATGCTCGACTTCTGGACCTATGGCTGAATCAACTGCGTGCATGTGCTGCCGCAGTTGCGGCGGCTCGAAGCCCAATTCCATAGCGAGCTGGTGGTGATCGGCGTCCATTCGGGCAAGTATCCCAACGAGCGGCGCACGCCGCATATCGAGCACGCGGCGCTGCGGCTGGGCGTCGAGCACCCGATCCTCAACGATCGTAAATATCGCACCTGGCGCTCGTACAGCGTCCAGGCGTGGCCGACGCTGGTCATGATCGATCCGCAGGGCCGCTACCTCGGCGCGCAGCCGGGCGAGACGAGCGCCGAGCAGTGGACGCCCGTGCTCCAAAAGCTGATCGCGCAGTACGACGAGCAGGGCACGCTCGACCGGCGTCCGCTCGCGCTCGCGCCGTTGCAGGCTGCCGAGCAGCGCCGCCCGCTGCGCTATCCCGACAAAGTGCTGGCCGACGAGCAGGGCCGTGTGTTCATCGCCGACACGGGCCATCATCGGATCGTCGTGGCCGCGATCGAGGGAGAATGTTTGAGAGTAACAAAGGTTATCGGCAGCGGACACGCGGGGCATGCCGACGGGCCTGCGCCGAGCGCGGCGTTCAACCATCCGCGCGGCCTGGCGCTCCACGGCCATACGCTCTACGTCGCCGACACCGATAACCATATGCTGCGCGCGGTCGATCTTGCCAGCGACAGCGTGACAACCGTCGCGGGCACCGGGCAGCGCGGCGCGAATCCGCGTGCGAGCGGCAGCGGCGCGCGCATCGGCCTTGCCTCGCCGTGGGACCTCGTAATGCACAGCGGCAGGCTCGCGATTGCGATGGCCGGGCTGCACCAGCTCTGGTGGTTCGACCCAGCCAACGGCAGAGTCGAGCCGCTGGCTGGCAACGCCCGCGAGGCGCTCGACGACGGGCCGCTGCTGAGCGCGGCGCTGGCGCAGCCCTGCGGCATCACCAGCGACGGCGTCTCGCTCTTCTTCGCCGATAGCGAGTCGCAGGCGATCCGCCGGGCGACGACTGGCCGGGACGGACAGGTGACAACGATCGTCGGAACCGGCCTCTTCGACTACGGCGACAAAGACGGCGTGGCCGATGAGGCGCTGCTGCAACATCCACAGGCGGTGGTCGCTCACGGCGGGCGGCTGTACGTCGCCGACAGCTACAACCATCGCATCAAGATCGTCGATCCGGTCACGCGCGAGTGCCGTAGCTGGCTTGGCGGTCGGCGCATCCCCGGCTACAGCGACGGCGCGGCGGAAGCGGCGGCATTCTACGAGCCGGGCGGCCTCAGCATCGGCGGCGATACGCTGTGGATCGCCGACACCAACAATCACGCGATTCGCGCCGCCGATCTCGCCACCGGCAACGTACGAACCGTGGAGATCGTTGGTCTGGATGCCGTTTGAACGGGGAACCAAGCACCAAGCGGGGAACAAAAGAACAAGGGAACAAGAAGCGGGGCAGCGGGCAGAGCAACTCCTGACCCCTAGCCCCTGATCCCCGACCCCTGATCCCTGAACTTGAAACTTGGAACTTGGAACTTGCAACCCATAGAGGAGAAGTATGAAAGCAGTTCGAGTCAACGAGTACGGCGGCCCTGAGCGCCTCAGCTATGAGGATCTGCCGCTGCCGGAGCCGGGGGCCGGAGAAGCCCGAGTCAAGATCGTCGCGGCTGGCGTCAACTTTATCGACGTGTACCAGCGCAGCGGCCAGTACAAAGGCGCGCCGCCGTTCACGCTCGGCACCGAGGGCGCGGGCGTGGTGGATGCGGTCGGGGCCGACGTGACCGATCTTGAGGTCGGCGAGCGGGTAGCCTTCGCGATGAGCCCCGGAGCGTACGCCGAGTACGCGGTTGTGCCAGCCTGGAAGCTGGTGCCGGTGCCCGAAGAGATCGATCTGGAGACGGCGGCGGCGGTGATGCTGCAAGGCATGACCGCGCACTATCTTGCCCGCAGCACGTTTCCGATCGAAGTTGGACAGAGCGCGCTGATCCACGCCGCAGCCGGTGGCGTCGGGCTGCTGCTGGTGCAGATCGCCAAGCAGCGCGGCGCGTTCGTGATCGGCACGGTTTCGACCGAGGAGAAGGAGCATCTCGCGCGCAGAGCCGGTGCCGATGCGATCATTCGCTACACCGAGCAGGATTTTGTCGCCGAGACGCGCCGCCTGACCGACGGCAAAGGCGTGCATGTGGTCTACGACTCGGTCGGCAAGACGACGTTCGAGGGCAGCCTGAATAGCCTGCGTCCGCGCGGCTACCTGGCGCTGTTCGGACAATCCAGCGGCGCGGTTCCGCCATTCGATCCGCAGATCCTCAACGCCAAAGGCTCGCTGTTCCTGACACGACCGTCGCTGGCGCACTACACCGCTGACCGCGCAGAGCTGCTGTGGCGGTCCAATGAACTCTTCAACTGGATCGCGGCGGGCGATCTCGACGTGAGGATCGATCGGACGGTGCCGCTCTCGGATGTGGCGGCGGCGCATCGCGCGCTGGAAGGCCGCGAAACTGCGGGCAAAGTGTTGCTGATCCCATAGCAGGAGGCCGAATGAGACTCGACGTAGGATTGCCCGTCGAAGGCAAGCATCTGCCGAGCGTCGCCAGGATCGCGCAGATGGCGGAGGCGCTGGGCTTTGCGGGCATGTGGACCAGCGAAACCAAGCACGATGCGTTCTTGCCGCTGGTGCTCGCCGCCGAGCACACGCACACGCTCCAGCTTGGCACGTCCGTCGCCATAGCCTTTTCGCGCTCGCCGATGGTGACAGCCCAGCTCGCCTGGGATTTGCAGGATTTTTCGGGTGGTCGGCTGCTGCTGGGGCTGGGCACGCAGGTCAAGCCGCACATCGAGCGACGCTTCAGCATGCCCTGGGATGCGCCCGTCGCGCGGCTGCGCGAGTACATCCTGGCGCTGCGGGCAATCTGGCAATCGTTCCAGACCAACGGCCCGCTCGACTTTCGCGGCACGTTCTACCAGCATACGCTGATCACGCCGTTTTTCAACCCCGGCCCGATCGAGCATCCGAATATCCCCATCTCAATCGCGGGCGTCAACACCGGGCTGGCGCGGCTGGCTGGGGAGCAGTGCCAGGGCTTTCATGTACATCCGTTTCACTCGCCGCAGTACGTGCGCGAGGTGATCCGCCCGGCGATCAGCGCGGGCGCGGAGCAGCAGGGTCGCAGGATCGACGATGTGGAGCTGGCGACCAGCGTGTTCATCATCACGGGCCGCAGCGCCGCCGCGATTACGGAGCAGCGCGAGCGAATGCGGGCACAGATCGCGTTCTACGCCTCGACGCCGACGTACCGCGTGGTGCTGGAAACACACGGCTGGGCGGAGATCGGCGAGCGGCTGTCGCAGCTAGCGAAGCACAGGCGCTGGCCTGAGATGTCGACGCTGATCTCCGACGAGATGCTGCATACGCTGACCGTGGAGGCCGGGCCGGACGAGATCGGCCATGCGGTGCGCGAGCGCTACACCGGCCTGATCGACCGCGTGGCGTTCTATCTGCCGTTCGAGCCGGAGCGGGATGATGCGTTCTGGCGCACGACGATCGCCGCGCTTCATGGCTCCTAACTCTAAGACACCCGGCAACCAAGACTGAGCCGACATCGATCGGTAGGTGGGTCGAAGCCTACTGGTCAGATAGATAACAGCAAAACAGCCTTCCCCGCTCAGGAGGAAGGCTGTTGGATCTTTCAGTCGCGGAATCCGGAGGTTGACTACCAGCACTCATACTCCGATGTATTGCACCAGGACGAGTACGAAGGGCAAGATACCGCTGTGACCGGGTAGTCAAACGTATCGTTGACGCCCCCATCAATAGCCTCGATCAGGCCCGCTGGATGTGCTGGAAGAGCAGCCCGCTGTTCATCGCTGAGGCTTAGTCGGTACTCCTCGTCTTTCCAGGCACGAATGATATGACTTGTGGGCATAGACACCTCCACCAAGACTAGGGGGGTGGAATGTAGGGGGTTTTGCAATTATAGCAAACACATATGGCTACGTCTACGTTTCCGTACATGTGCATCTCCGCCTTTCGTCTGAAACACAACCATGCAAACCTGCGGTATAATCCAGGGTGCCACGCCCCGAAGCCTCGCGGCTGGCTGACTGTCATGCAGCAAGGAGTGTTCGATGTTCACAACCCCATTCTTCCACGCGGCATACTAAATCCGGGGACACTCCGTGTGTCTCCGCCCTCAGGAGGCACGATGCTTCAAGTTCAAAATCTCCACAAAAGCTACGGCACGGCCACGGTGCTGGCCGGAGTTGAATGTATCGTCAACGCTGGAGAGCACGTCGGCCTGATCGGACCCAACGGCACCGGCAAATCCACCCTTCTACGCTGCATCTTGCGCCAGGAGCAGCCCGACTCCGGCACAATCGTGCTGTCGCCGCCGGATCTGGCGATCGGCTATCTGCCCCAATCCTTCGACGATCTGGGCGATCGAACGCTCGGCGCTGTGGTCGCGGCGGCGCAGGCCGAATGGCTCGGCGCAGAGGCCGCGCTGCAACAGGCGGCGGAGTCGCTCGCCACCGCCGATGATCCCGACGCGGCGATAGAAGCCTACGACGCGGCGCTGTCACAGTTCGAGGCGCTCGGCGGCTACGAGCGCGAGCATCGCGCCGCGTCGGTGCTGGATGGCCTGGGGTTGGGCGGGATCGATCCTGGCACGCGGGCGGCGGCGCTGAGCGGCGGGCAAAAGACCCGGCTGGCGCTGGCGACGCTGCTCTTGCGCGAGCCGCATCTGCTGCTGCTTGACGAGCCAACCAATCATCTCGACGTGACGGCGCTGGAATGGCTGGAGAGCTTCGTCCAGAACTACCCGCACGCCGCGCTGATCGTCTCGCACGATCGCGCGTTTCTGGATCGCACGGTTCGGCGCGTCCTGGCGCTCGATCCCGACACGCGCACGATCAAAAGCTACAGCGGCAACTACAGCGCGTATGCCGCCGCGCGCGAGCACGAGCACGAGCTGCATGTCGAAGCCTGGAAGCGCCAGCAGGAGTACATCGCGCAGACGCGCCAGGACATCATGCGGCTCAAGATGCAGGCGCTCAACGTCGAGCTGAGCAGCACACCCAAGGATAGTGACGCCAAGTTCTTTCTGAGCGGCAAGGGCGGCTCCAAAAAAGTCGCACGCAAGGCCAGAGCGCGCGAGCGCAAGCTGGAGCGCTACCTTGAGTCGGATGAGCGCGTCGACAAGCCGCGCGCGCACTGGTCGCTCAAGCTCGACTTCGGGCCGCCGCCGCCGGGTGGACGGGCCGTGCTGCGCGTCGAGGATCTGACGTTCAGGTATCCCGGCTGTCCGCCACTGCTCGTGGACACCAGCCTGGAGGTCCAGTACGGCGAGCGAATCGCCGTCGTCGGACCGAACGGCGCGGGCAAGACCACGCTGCTGCGGCTGATCGAGGGGCGGCTGCAACCACAGCAGGGACAGATCCGGCTGGGCGCGAACGTTCGGCTGGGCGTCCTCTCGCAGGAGCACGCGACGCTTGATCTCGATCGGACGGTGCTGGCGACGGTGCTGCACGAGCGCCCGATGAGCGAAACCGAGGCGCGCAGCTTTCTGCACTTCTTCCTCTTCGGCGGCGACCGCGTCTTCCGGCGGGTGCGCGAGTGCTCGCTGGGCGAGCGCAGCCGCCTGCAACTGGCGCTGCTGGTGCTGCGCGGCTGCAATCTGCTGCTGCTGGACGAGCCGCTGAATCATCTCGACATCGAGGGACGCGAGCACTTCGAGGCGGCGCTGGAGGCCTTCGCGGGCACGGTGATCGCCGTAGCGCACGATCGCGCTTTTCTGCACAATTTCGCCGAGCGGATCGTGGAGGTTGGGCAGGGGCGGTCGCGCAGCTTCGAGGGCGACTACGAGGCGTATCTGCATCATCTGAGCAACCTATCCCACGCATAAACCGAGAGGCGCTCGGTGCGAGCGCCTTTTCTGCCGCTGATCCCACACCATGCGGCTCCGATCGTGGCACGTATTCTGCCGAACGGCGGTGGTTATGTTACCCGATGCAGGAGCACAGCATGGTGAAATTCTTTTCCACTAAAACTCACGGCATGCTCGATTATCTCACGGCGGGATCGCTGCTGGCGCTG